>CAZMAZ010000087.1:0-2659 GCA_964564255.1 uncultured Clostridium sp.
AATCAATTCCTGTTCGCAGGATTTGCAATGGTGAGTCCATTTTTCATCCACCATGCAGCTGCCCTTTGTAAACACGCTGTCATTTACATCAATATTGTGAATTTGGAAATTCACATCATTTGCAGTAAAAGGAACAAGCCAGTGTTCAGCAGGATTAGGATATGTCGGACTCATGTATGCGCAATTCTCATCTTTATAGTTCAACAGATGCGTCTTAATCGCTGTCTTTCCGCAAAAGTCTTCCTTTGCAGTAAATGTAATGCTAAAAAGTGTTCCTTCATACTCACAAACCGCATCCGGAGTAAGCAAAAAATAACGGACATATGACTTTTCTTCATAATGCACGAGAAGTTCGCCAGTCCCTTCCTCTTTCGCCAGTTTGCTATCAACATACACAAGTGCGTCCTCGTCATACTCGACGACAAAATCCACACCGGTTATGCCGGGATTTTCGTTAATGCTGACCGTGACCGTAACCTTATCGCCCTGATTGAAAATCACGGGAGATGTAGAAACGGGAGCGGCGGTAGTTGCCGCCACTCCCACCTCGAAGGTTTCCGCGGGATCCGCGGTTTCTGCAACAGCTCCAAGAGCCATTGCAGAAACAATCAGAGTAGCAGCCACAAAAAATATCAACCATTTTCTGAGTCGCATTCTCTATCCCTCCAAATTATTCGGCGATATTACCCGACTTGTCGATTTGCAGATATTGGTTGTTATTAACAACCGCTTCGCGGAGCAAATTGAAATCTTCAATTGTAATCGTGCCGTCCTTATCCATGTCAAGGAGTGCATCGTATGCATCAGGATTTTCGACCTTTTCGGTCATAAACCACTGTGCAAATGCAAGGGAGTCATCACTATCGATGAAACCGTCGCAATTCTTGTCACCAAGTCTGGAAACATGAATGGTCGTACCTGTTCCGAAGTCGCAAACCAAAGCATTGATGTTGTCCTGCGAACCACGAACGATCTTGCTGTCTGTCGCCACAACATTAATGACGGCGTCGTCATTATACCAATCTGCCGCAACCTTGAAGGTCAAAGTTGCAAAGAGGTACTCGCCCTTTTCAAATGTCGCCACATCGGTAATGTTTGCACTTCTGCTCTGCGACAGTTTAACCGAATGAGCCGCATTTGCAGGTCCGAGATCGGTGTACTTGATACCGTTTTCGAGGATCTGACCCTCAACCTTAACCAGTGTCAGCTTGTCGCTGTAAGAAAGGTCAAGGTCAACCGCCCACAGACGAGCAATTTCGGTCTTAACATTCATGTAAATTTTCAGCGTGATATAGCCGGAGTTGACGGCATTCTTGGTGCCATTGATACCAACTGCCTTATAAACGAATTCGATTTCTTCGGTCTTAATCGGGATGATGTCCTGTTTCTTCAACGTTTCGCCGCAAACAGAGCACTTCTCACCGTTAGTCAAACCGGTTTTGTAGAATGTGGAATCATAACCCTTAACAATTTCAACCGTGTGTCCCTTAGGAGCAATATCAAGGCTGAGGAATTCATATCCGCAATCAGCGCAGCTGTAGGTAGCGCCCTTGCCGACTTCGGTGCAGGTAGGCTCGGTTCCTTCTGCAACCAAGTCGCCCTTTACGTGCATTGCCTTGTTCCGGGTTGCGTCGCATCTGCTGCATGTTTCCCAGTGATACATGCCGTTGTATGCAAGATCTTCTTCCCAGTCATGGTCAAGCGCCGGGTGTTCTTCGTCATATTTCACACCCTGCTTGTCGCAGATCTGGCAAATACCGAACCAATATGCATCCTCTGTGCATGTTGCTTTTACATATCCGTAGGTTTTACCGAATTCGGGTTCATGCTTTTCCACTACAGTTTTGCCGTCGGTTTCTCCACAACGGCTGCACTCTTTATGCGCAGTGTATCCATCTTCTTCGTGGGTTGCTTCCTTAGCATCCACATCCTTCCAGTCGTGACCGAGTGCTTCACCGGTTACATCAAATTCCTTGACATCTCCGCACAGCTCACATGTCTGCTTCTTGTATGCAGCCTTCGTGCATGTTGCCGCAACTTCTACAACTTCGCCATAATTATGATTGTCAGCGTTAACCGGAATTTCTTCGGGATAAGCAAGAATCTTATCGCACTTTACGCACACAACCTGGACTGTCTCTCCCACGTCTTTGCAAGTCGGCTGCCTCCAAACCGTGCCTTCCGTCACGTTCGGCACGTGTTTGCTGTCATCTGCCGGAATTTCTTCATGCCCGGAGAGCCACTCTTTGCAAACCTCGCATTGAACGCCGGCAGTGTATCCTACTTCGCCGCATGTCGGCTCCTGTACGGGAATTTCTTTTTCCTTATGCCCGGTTGCGGGAATCACGGCGCCTTCCTCTACGTAACCACATTCAGGTCTGGTGCAATACCAGCCGTCTTCGCGTCCGTCCTTGGTGCAAGTTGCCGCATAACCGGCATCTGCGACCTTCTCGTGTCCCAAAGCATCGTCATAGTAACGTCTGGTTTGATAGTCGCACTCTGTGCATTCCAACAGGTCATAATGACCCTTTTCGCAGGTTGCTTCGCCGCTACCAATTACCTTGTATAGGTGCAAATCAGCCGCCAAAACATCTACTTTTCTTGTTTCATGGCACTTCGTGCACTCTTCCATGTAATATCCGTTAGGATCATAGCAATG
>CAZMAZ010000087.1:2759-7234 GCA_964564255.1 uncultured Clostridium sp.
TCAAACGCTTTCCAGCCCTCTTGATCGCAGGTAGCTGCTTGACCGTCGTCATGCTCCCAGCTATGTTCGACCGGAGCTTTGGTCAAATGAGCAAAAGTTCCGCCGCAAGGTTCTTCGCCATCCACGGAATGAACATGCTTGTACGCGTCATAGCCCCAGCTATAGCAGGTCGGTTCAACCGATCTCAAGTAATCTTCCGGCTTGCCTTCTACGCCTCTGGGGACGTCATTAAAGCAGTTACAGCTGAAGTTTTCCGTTTCTTCAGTGTCACCGGTCGCCGGTTCTTCTGCCCAGACTGCAAGCGGCAACGTCGAGAAGATCATTGCCAACGCGAGCAGAAGCGCAAAAATTCTTTTCTTCATGATGATTTTCTTCCTTTCTGGTTTTTGTTTTATAATAATACACTTCAGGATCAGCACCGGACGCGTCTGCCGCAGCAGTCGCAAGGAGTCTCACGGCGCACAGCACACACGTGCGGTACGTTCCCTCTATCGTGCTAAGTCATACGCAAAATAAAGTAGCGGCAGAGCCCCCGAATCTTTCTGCACACAACTCTTCAAGCAGTCGCAAAAGCACGATTTTTCGTTCTTTCGCGTCTTGTCTCGCCTTGTTGCGTCCTGATTCGTTTGTCCTTGGCATCTTCTTTTGCGCACGTTGCCGGTTCCGCACATCGCAAACATTTCCTTTGCTTCTTTTCGACCTGTTGACTCACTTTTTGGTCTTTTTGCAAAGAAACCGTCTGCATGCAAGGAATCTCAACAGCGGAAACCGTCGGTAAACCCGTCGGCGAATCCTTCAGTACGCATATTTTAGCACACACGGAAGCCTTTGTCAAGGGTTTTTTGAAAATAATTCATTTTTTTGACGACATTTTTCTTCCAATAGAGGAAACAGGCTTCCTCTATTGCTTCAAATATACATTTTTCCCTTATATTCCCTTACCGAGGCTTCCCTCTTTTTTCTCAATTGCCATTCATTGGTAAATCTCGCGTTTGCTTACCCTTCGGCATACAATTTACGAAATTCCGCAACCGCCGCGCCGAAATCGGCAATGGCTTCTTGGATAACGGCGGGGTCGGTCAAATCGATTCCCGCAACGCGCAAGCTGTCCAGCGGGCTCTTGGAACCGCCGCAACGGAGGAAATCCAGATACTGCCCCACATACGCATCGCCTTCCGATTCAATCCGTTTGACAATGGCAGACGCCGCCGAAATGCAGGTTGCGTATTTGTACACATAGAAATTTCTGTAGAAATGCGGAATGCGCATCCATTCAAGCGCAATCTGCTTGTCACAAACAACCTCTTTGCCGAAATACCGCTTTACCAATTTATAATATTCCCGATTCAAAACTTCCTGCGTCAAAGTTTTCCCTGCCGACACAATGCTGTGGAATTTTTCTTCAAATTCCGCAAACATGGTTTGGCGGAAAAGCGTTCCCTTGTAGGTTTCCATCAATTGATTCAGAATCGAGAGCTTTTCCTCGCGGCTGCTGCTCTCCCGCAGTTTGCGGTGTGCAAACAGCAGTTCGTTGACGGTGGAAGCAACCTCCGCAACGAAAATGGTGTAATCTGCCTGCTGCGGCGTGTTTGCTTTGCGGGAATAATACGAATGCATGGAATGTCCGGCTTCGTGCGCCAGTGTGGAAACGTCGTCCAGCGTATCGGTATAATTCAGGAGCATATACGGTTGTGAATCATAGCATCCCGCACTATAGGCGCCACCTCTTTTGCCCTGTGACGGATACACATCCACCCATTTTTGCTCTTTAATTCCCTTTTCCAAGGTGTCGTGATATTCCGCACCGAATACCTTCACGGTTTCCAGCACTTCCTCTACCGCTTCCTCATAACTGTATTTGCGACTGCATTCTCCGATTAGCGGTGCATAAACATCATACAGATGCAACCGTTGCACGCCCAGCAGTTCACGCTTTACTTCATAATAGTCATACAAAACAGACAGATTTTTTCCCACCGTGGAAATCAAGTTGTGATAGATTTCCGGCGTCACTTCATCCGCAAACACGGATGCCTGCAGACTGCTTTCGTATCCGCGCACCTCTGCCGCGGTTACGCATTCCTTGGTATAGGCATTAAGCAAAGCGGAAAAAGTGTTTCCGAACTGTCCGTAGGTCGCATAGAGTTTGGTAAAAGCGGAACGGCGCACACGGCGATCCGTGCTCATCAGCATGGGAACATAGGTTGCATCGGTCAGCTCCACCGTCTTTCCGTCTTCTCCGCGAATCTTTCCGAATCGCAAATCGGCATTGGCAAATACGGAACGAATATCGCTGTGTGATTGCATGCCCTTTTGCAAGCCCGCAAACAGCTTTTCGCATTCGTCGGAAAGCGTATAGGGCTTATACCGCTGTTGCAAATCAATATTGCGCTTGTAGGACTGCAATGCCGGATATTTTTCGTACCATTCCTCCAATGTCTGTGCATCCAGACGAATCAATGCGGGACCGATAAAATAGCTTGCGGCAATATATTGGTCGACCAGGTGCAAAACCTCTCCGCGCAGTGCAAGATAGTGATTGTCCGCGGTATCGGTATCCGAATGCAAGGACGCATATTCGTAAAGAAGGTTCAAAATTCTTTCCAGCTCCGTAACCTTCTCCAAAACCTTGTACAGCGCCTCGGGATTTTTGCACATCTTGCCTTCATGCGCAGGAAGTGAGCGAATGATTTTCAATGCGCGCTTACAATCCGCATGAAATGCGTCCTCGTCCGCATACAATGCCCGCAGGTCCCATTTGTACTCTTCTTTGATTTGATCTCTTGTTTGTGCCATTTTGGTTCTCCTCCTATTTTTTGAGACAACACAGCGCATCCCGCCGTATTCCCTTCATTTTTCATGTTTCCCTGTTTTCACATCTCGGAACTCTCTGTCGGAATTGGGGCAACCGATGCATTCGTACATGTCGCATCGACGTAACGCCCGTCACAATATTGTAAAATCCAGGTTCTGCCCGCCGCCCCTGTCTCGGTATACGGTGTAACGAACAGAAAAACCGTTCCGCGTCGCGGTAAATCGGGCAAAATCGCCGTATAAAAGACGGCGCCGCCGTAATCGCTCGCGGGGTAGGTCATTTGAATTCCGTCCCGCACGCCAATCACGCAGTCGCCGGGCGTTTCTGCCCTTACATGCCGTGCCTCTTCCGTTTCGCTTGCGCAAATCAAAACTTCAAAAGCGGTGTTCTGCATCTCTTTGGCGGCAACGCCGCACAGGCGAACGCAAAAGGCTTCTTCGCTCTCAATCGCTCCCGCTTCCGCTTCCTGACAACCGACCAGTGAAAAGCGCGCGGAAGGTTCGATCACGGTCACCGTTCCGTCCAGGCAGGTAGTGCAAACCGACAAAAAGGTCTCGTTGTCGGTTGCAAACACATTTTCGGCGTCAGGGCAGGACAGGGTAAAGGCATACGACCCGATCGGTGCATCCGGCAACACGCAAAAACGAAGCAAGGCAAAAATCGGCGCGGCGCAGTCAGCCAATGCATATCCAATCACGCAAAGGTCATTGCCGTTTTGCACCCGAAGCATCATCCCCGCCTCGCAATCAAACGGCTCCGCCGATAAAAAAGCGAAATGCGCCGTATCGTATTGCAATTTGAGCAAAAATCCTCCCAGCCTGTCACCGGTATACAGAATCGGCACAACCACCTCTTCCCCCGGTGCGGCGACCGTATTGCCAACCGAAAAGCAAGCGAAGCGCTCTTGCTTTGTCGCTGTCGCGGCGCTTTCTGCGCAAACAGTTCCCTCGGTGACCGATCCGGCAAGAAAAAGCAGTAAAAAGCACACGCACAGCCTCATTTTCCCGATCATTTGTCCGCCCCTTTCCGTTTTTGCGGGAAAGTTCCCTTACATTATATACGATTTGTTGATTTTTAGCAATAGTCTTTGCAAAAAAATTTTCAAAAAAGAATAAAAAACAAAGTACTCCGCAGAAGCGGAAAAAAGAACCGTCTTTTTCGCCGCATAATTTACAGCCGGAATGTACAAACTGATGGTGATCAAAATCCGCGCGACCTCATACATAACGGAAACGGCAAATCGCGTCCGTTATGTGCGCATTTCAAACCGCGATCGAAAATCAGAAAATCGAAAGGATCTTACAGTTATGAAGCATCTGCACATGTTGACTCGCGTCCTTGCCGTTTGCCTGCTGTTTTGCACTCTTACCGCTCTCTGTTTGAGTGCTTGTTCTCCCGATGACGGAAAAATCGACGACACGACGGCAGCCGTAACAACCAAGGCGCCCGAAACAACCACCAAAGCACCGACGGCTACAACGGCGGCGCCCGCAACCACTGCCGCACCGCAAACAACGACAGCGCCGCAAGGAACCACAGCCGAGCCCGCAACCACGGTCGGCGACGGCATCACTACTGTTCTCCCCTGAGTCGGGGCAAGACATCATAACGGTTTTACCGCATCACAAAAGCGCCACGATCTATCGGTCGTGACGCTTTT
>CAZMAZ010000088.1:0-7188 GCA_964564255.1 uncultured Clostridium sp.
AAAACAAAGATTGGGGGATTGACAAAAATCGCACAACGTGTTACAATAGAAAAAACGAACGGAGGAAAACAAAATGGAACGTCTTCTTATCGGTATTTGCGGCGGCACGGGAAGCGGAAAAACCACGCTGGCAAGAAAAATTGCGGATGAGCTCGGGGAAAACTCGGTTTTGATTAGCATGGACAGCTATTACAAAGACAACAGCGCACTGACATACGAACAACGGTGCCAAATCAATTATGACCATCCCGATTCCATTGACGCCTCTCTTATGATTTCCCATTTGGATTGTTTGCGTGCGGGGAAAGCAGTCGACTGCCCCATCTACGATTTTACCACCTATCTGCGCCGCCCCGAGACCAAAAGAATCGAAAGTGCCCCCGTCATTATTGCCGACGGCATTCTCTTGTTTTCCTATCCGGAATTGCGTCAGCGCTTGGATGTGAAAATTTTTGTGGACACCGACGCGGACGAGCGGATTTTGCGTCGCATTATGCGAGATGTCAACCAACGCGGCAGAAGTTTAGATTCGGTCGTGACGCAGTATCTGACCACCGTCAAGCCGATGCACGAGAGCTTTATCGAGCCAAGTAAACGCTTTGCCGATATTATTGTACCGCAAGGCGGCAACAATCCGATTGCCTATCGCATGATTCTCGGTATGATTTCCCAACATATGTAAAGAACAAATGTAAAGAGCCAAAAAGCCTTCCCGTCAAAGCTCGGGAAGGTTTTTTGCGGATAGGATACAAGATTTTATACGCGACGGAACCCTCTGCCCACAATTTCGTTTGTGTTGGTAATAACGACAAAGGCTTGCGGGTCGATATGATTGATTTCCTGCTTGAGATGATATGCCTGCAAGCGTGAGCATACGGTAATCAATGCCTTTTTGGGACCGTGTGTGTAGCCGCCTTCCGCATCCAGCTCGGTTACACCGCGCCCGATATTGCACATAATATAATCGGCAATTTCGTTTGCTTTGGTTTCACTGATAATCATGACGCACTTGCACTGATTGATGGTTTCGATTACACTGTCCACAAGAAATGCCTTTGCAAACAAGCCCAGCAGGGAAAAGAGTCCGATTTTCCACCCAAAGAAGAAAACAGAGGATGCCGCGATGATAAAATCGGTCACAAGCAGGGCTTTTCCCGTATCCAAATGTGTGTACTTCTTCAGAATCAGCGCCACAATATCGGTCCCGCCGGAGGAAGCACCGCAATAAAAGAGCAGAGAAGAACCGAGGGACGTCAAAAGGATTGCCCAAACCAGCTCCAAAAACGGTTGATCGGTCAAAGGACTGCCGTAGCAAACCGACGGCACAAGCAATTCCAAAAGCCAGGTTTCAAGCGAAAACATGACCGACCCGTAAACGGTTTTGATACCGGTGGAGGTACCGAGGAAGAAAAATCCGATAAGCAAAAGGAAAATATTGATGATAGCGATTAATATCGAGGGGGAAAGGATTCCCAAGCCGCCGCCCAAAATGGTGGCAATGCCGCTGACACCGCCTGTTGAAAAGCCGTAGGGAATTTTGAAGAAATAGACCCCGACAGACATAAAAAGCAAACCGAGATTGATCAGGAGAAATTCCTGCACATTTTTTTTGACAGATGATTTTTGTTTCATACAGAGACCTCTCCTTCTTCCGTAAGCAGATGAATGTGGTCGTCGCCGAGTATTTTGATTTCGGGCGGCAGTTCAAAACGAATAAACCAGCCTTCGGGAATTTGCACGCGCAAAAAGAAATCCGTATCGGTCAAATTCCAAGAAACCGAAAGCAATTGTCCGTCCAATTCGACAGAACCTCTTGCCCATCGCACACCCAGCGGATGCGGGCTGATTGTCACCGTATGTTCGATAGCGTCGGGCATGCCGATGCCGAGCAGATCGCGCATCAGGTGAACTCCCGCATGCGAATTAAAGCCGTGACAGCGCGAAGAGGTATTGATAATCGAATTTTCCCATAAGGTTCCCGGGCCCTCGCGAAGCTGCGGTTCATAAATGGCACGGAGATCCTCCAGCATCTTAGCATAGGCACCGTGGCGCGCCAAAAGGTCCAGTCGAATGCAAAGACCGATAAACAGTCCGCTCCGTCCGAGCACCGGATAGGGCGCATACAGCGGCGCAGGACCCATTTTGTCCCGAACGGCAATGTCCAGCGCGGGACGTTCTCCGCGCTCCCACAGCCCGCTCCAAAGCGTTGTGTAAAGTGCGGCTTCCGAATACTTGTCCGTTTGATGCAAAGAAGCATCCGCATGCGGCACAAGATTGTCGGAAATCAAGTCTGTTTCACCGTCGGGGAAGGTTGCGGTTGCGGTACGCAGTATCTCGCGAATTTTCGTGCCTGTCTGCGTCCATTCGGGCATATCGTACAGCGCACCGAGTTCGGAAAGCATGTACGCATACAGCGCATTGGCGGCAACCGAAATCGGTGACAAATGTTCTCCGCGGTTGGAAAGTGACCAATCGATAAAGATAAGCGGCAGATTTTCAAGGCATCCGTGTTCTCCGATTAGGGAAAGGGAACCGTTTACAAACCGCACCACACGGTCACGGTAGGTATTTGCCAATGCGCGGTCCCCGGTTCTGCGCACATATTCACACAGCTCGCACATCAGCCAAAAGCTCCAGGTGGTAATGCTTGACGGGGTCAGATAAGATTCTTTGTTTGCGGGATAAACCTCAGGGAAAAAGGCATTCCACATGCAATCGGGGTCGGTTAGCAAAAAGTTTTCGAGAAATTCGCGTTCCACCCGCGTATCCGAGAGCATCATGGCAGCCGCACGCGCGGTCCAAAGGGAATCGCAAAGCCAGCCGCCGCGCTCTCTGTCTGGGCAATCCATGAAAATGTCCATGGTATTCAGAAGCAGTGTGCGTTTTGCGGCATCGTAGATACGGTTGAGTGATTCATCCGCGCACAAAAACGCACTTTTGTTTTGGTCGGGATAAGTGTAATCGAGGAAGGAAAGCGCATGCAGTGTGACATTGCCCGTGGTGCGCATATAAAGCTTCAAATAACGCGTCAGAGAGGGCTCCATTGCCGTAAACCGATGTCTGCCGGCGCAAAGATGCAAGCGCGTAACAGAATTAAAGGGATAAAAAACATCACCGTTTGTGTCCAAAAGCTCGGTGTGCACCACATCCAAAATGCCGTCACAGTCAAAGCTGATGTCGATTTCGAAAAAGCCGACATGACTCTCCCCCAGATCATACAGCGCAAACCGATCGCATTCACCGCAAAACCGCATTCCCGCATCGGTACGCACGGCGTTCACATCAAACGAAGAAAAGGGAAGTGTGCGCCGACAGTCGGCAAGCGGATGCTCCCGTGACGTGTCATCCGGTTTTTCGTAAAACAAAGGACGCAGAGACAGGGTTGGATCAATACGGCAACCGCCGAAATCAATTAATTTTTCCGCCGACGTTCGGTCAAGTGAGGGCAAAAGCGCGGCACGCGGCAAAAGGCGGGGACAATAGTTGCTCGGACAGGTCGGATAAAATGTATCCGACTCACCGATTCGCCAAGACAGATAGGCACTGTCCGGTGTGTAGATTTCCATCCATTCACGGCAATGGGAAATGCGGTCAACGTCGGCATGCCGCTGTGTCAAAACCGTGTAACGCCAGTCATCGGGCAGAGTTGCGCAAAGCACCGTATCGCACGCGAAAATTTCCAGCTGTAAAAATCCGGGCTCCAGCGTCGAATCGTTGGAATAGGCGCCGTAGTGTTTTCCGTAAATACTAAGCTCTACGGCAATGTGATTGTCTCCGACGCCAAGCGACGGCAAAATATCAAATTGATCTACCCGCGCATACCCGTGAGCGGTTCTTGCGGGACCGTGCATAACCGTTTGTCCGTTTATGTAAAGGCGATAAACATTAGCGGCGGCAATTCGTATGCAGGCGGACGGGGGCAGTGTGTCCAGATGCAGACAATGATAAAAACCGAGTTGCAGATTGGATGCGTTTTCGGCAATCGGTGCAGACAGCGGAATCGCTTTTTTGAAAAAAATCATAAGAACCTCCGAAAATCCGATTGTTTGATGATTCCATTGTACCACGAACTGCGACAGATTGCAACAGAATTTTTGCAATTTCGAAAAAATTACGAATTTGGGCTTCTAAGGCAGAAGAAAGCGACCCGTTTTCATTTCTTTTTTCTTTTTCTTCTTTTTTGCCGTTTGCTCTTGACTTGACGCAAAAAAAATGGTACAATAAACAAACCGAATATAAAAAGAGAGTTTGCGATATATGGATTTGAAAGTAAAAAAACTGTTTTCCCGTACCGTACTGTTTACGGCGGGAAAATTTATTTCCAAAATTTTAACCGTTCTGCTTTTACCGCTTTATACCAATTGCCTGACCGCCGATCAATACGGCACAGCGGACTTATTGATCAATGTTGCAAATTTATTGATTCCCGTTGTCTGTCTCGGCATCAATGAGGGCATTTTCCGCAGTGCGGCTGCCAAAGAAACCGATCCCGCAACCGTATTTTCTACGGGAATCGGTGTTTTCCTGTGCGGTGCGGCTTTGTTTTTACTCCTGTCGCCCGCCCTGGCAATATTTGATTTTATCTCTTCCTATTGGTGGCTTGTTGCGGTTTATGTCTTGGCATCCAATCTCCACGCCATCTGTGCGCAATATATATGTGCTGTCGGACATGAACGCCTGTATGCCGCACAAGGCATTCTCAATACCGCCCTTGTCGTCTCGCTGAACCTGCTGTTTTTGCTCGTTTTTCACAGAGGAATTGCCGGCTATGTGCTTGCCACCGTTCTGGCGGATTTTATTACGGCGCTTGTCTTGATTGTTACCTGCCGTTTGTACCGTGTTTTTAAACCCTCCTTGATACAGCGGCATCTTGCCAAAAAAATGCTTCGTTTCAGTCTGCCCTTGATTCCCACTACCGTGTTTTGGTGGATTACCTCTGTTTCCGACCGTTATCTTGTGCAGGTGATGCGCTCCGCCGAGGAAAACGGCTTGTATGCGGTCGCTTATAAAATCCCGACCCTGTTGCTTTTCCTTGTAACCGTTTTTAATGATGCCTGGAAGCTGTCCACGGTGGAAAATGCCAAGGAGCTCGGAGAATGCGAACGCCTGTACGACCGTGTATTTCCGTACTATTCGGCATTGATGTTTACGGGCGGGGCGGCGCTGATGCTGATGTCTTATCCGCTTGCATGCATCCTGTTTGCAAAGGAATATCGTGTTGCATGGATTTATATTCCCGTTTTGGTTGCGGCAACAGTCTGTTCGGCATTTGACAATTTCTTCGGCAATGTTTACTATGTTCGCAAAAAAACAATGTATTCGCTTTGGACTGCACTCATCGGCGCCGTTTTAAATATTATTCTCAACTGCCTCATGATTCCGACCTACGGTGCAATGGGAGCATCGGTTGCTACTCTGATTAGCTATTTCACGGTTTTTGTCGTGCGCGCCGCCACCATGCCGCGTATGATGCGATTTAGATTGCATCCGCTCTATCTCGGCGTCAATCTTGCCCTTATGACCGGACTGACGGTTTTGATGAGCTTGTATGCAAAAATTCCGTATGCGTATATTTGGATTGCATTGGTTACCGTGATTTTGCTTGCATGTAACGCAAAACCGCTGTGGCATTGTTTGCGCGGCATCATCGACGGCTACCTTCGGCGAAAGCCCGCACGCACCGATTCGACCGAAAACGCATAAAACGGCAAGCAACACAAATAAAGAAGGGAAGAGACCGACATGACCTCCAAAGTATGCAAAGGTATATCCGACATATCAGACATATCCGATGAAAAAAGCTGTAACAGCCGCGAAAATTCAATTCCGTTTGCCGAAAACCTGCCTGTCATTGACATCTGCTCGCGCCTTTCCGCCGAAGCGATTTTTGAAAATCAACCCTTTTCCAATATCACCGATCTTTGGCTGAAAACAGACCCGAATAAGCAATCTGCGATGCGACTTGTCGGAGTTGAGGAATCCTATATTACGGGGAATGCGTCCGATTATGAAAAATTCGACGCCTTTTGCAAAATCATGCCTTTGTATATCGGTAACCCTTTGTATACGGAATGTCATATGCAGCTTTCTGCCTTTTTTGACTGCGATTTGCCGCTTGTGCCGGAAAATACGGAGCGTATCTGGTGCGAAACCGCCAAACGTCTTGCCGCCCCGCAAATGGGCATTCGAGATCTTCTTATGCAAAGCGGTATTCGTTTGCTCTGTACGCTTAGGGACCCGATTGAGGCGCCGCCCGCTATGGAAAGAGCCGAGCAGTCGACCGAGACACTGCGCGTATTGCCTGCGTGGGACCCAAACCGCATTTTCTCTCTGTCCTTGCGCGGGATAAGTGCATATTTGCAAAAGCTGGGGGATACGGTCGGGTTTTCTATTGTCGACTGCGAAACCCTGTTTGCCGCCTGTACGGTTATGATGGACGCCTTTGCAAAAGCAGGCTGTCGCACCGCCGTTCATTTCTTTGAAACGCCGCTCACCTATCTGCGCCCCGATCCCTATCATGCCGATTTGATTTTGCGAAAAGCGCTGGACCGTGACGGCGTCGGCATCACGGAGGAAGAACAAGCGCTTTGGAATCTGCATCTACTCCGCTTCTTTGGAAAATACTACACGGCACACGGTTGGGTGATGCAGCTTTACCGCCGCTACAACACGCAAAATGACAGCCACCTTGTACCGATTCTTTCTTATCTCCGATCGCAATCCGCCCTGCCGCGTATCCTACTCAACGGTTTTTTGCCGATGGATGCGGATCGGGTGTTTTGCGTCCAAAACGGTTGTACATGCGGGCTTTTGCGCACCGCATATATACATAACCGCGAAGACGATACCCTTTTTGACCCGTCATCTTTTGCAAAAAGGGAACCGATCGGCTTGCTTGCACAGCCGCCTTCTTTTGCCGAAGATCCGCTTTCTCTTGCGCGACATCCGGCATTTCGGCGCAACCTGCGGGCATATTTGCAAACACTCTCTCCGACGGTTGCCCCGACACTTCTTGCCGACGCCTATCGCCGCACCTGCTTTGATTCACTCAATCACTTTTTTGACTTTGGTCTTTCCTGTCCATAAAAGGGGCGCCCGACGGGCGCCCTTTTACGACAGTATCGCATATTTCCTTTATTCTGTCCGCAGTGCTTCAACCGGGTCTTTCTTGGCGGCGATACGGGAAGG
>CAZMAZ010000089.1:0-7140 GCA_964564255.1 uncultured Clostridium sp.
TCCCACAAGACCGCTGCGATCAACCTCAATCAACTTGTCGGTCGGCAATATCTTGATTTTACATATTCGCTTTGATCCGGACGCACATAGTTCTCGCTGAGAATACGTTTGATTTTTTCCATGCCCATCTGAATCGCGTCTTCATCGTCGGTCGCACAATACATGCCCAGCAAATACTCCAACACATAGGTGGGCACATTTGCGCCTTTTTTCATCAAAGAAGTTAAATCCTTTCGCACGACCTTCCCGGGGAAATACTCCAGAATTTTCCCATCCAATTCTGTCATAGCCTTGTGCCTCCTTCAAGTAAAATACTTCATATATCCTGCGCCGTTCGCATATCACATAGAATCGCAAATTAGAAGTCAAAATCATTAACAAATGCGATATCGATCGAAAACTCTATACGCTCCACAACATTTGCTGTTTCTTTTTCTACGATCGTTAGATAATATGTCTGCGTTTTTTGAAACGCCATGCTTCTCAGTGTAAATCTGGTTCGGAACAGTCGTTCCGATCCGTTGTTGCTCGTTTTATCCGCGATCACCCTCTGTCGGTCGCTGACCGGCTTTCCGGAAGCATCGCTCATATATATCTCATATTCTGCCGCTACCAATTTGCCGCTAACAGCTTCTTTCTGATAGAAGTCCAGCGAGAAAATGCTGTTGCTTATCTTCCGGCTTTGGCTAATAAGCTGTAGCTGCACTTTCCTGACATCGACAAACCGCTTGGAATTGCTTCTCACGTTCTTGAACTCGATTACCGGAACAACGCATTCCTGCAGGGAAATCCCACCGTGCACATAGTTCATTCCGCCTCCGGATTTTTTGATCCGTATATTCTGCAACGGCGCAAAGCCCACCAGAGTGCTATTCATATGCTTCATGGATATCCGCTGCATCAGCTCCGCAGTACATTCCCCGCTCACAAGAAGATATCGACGATCAAGCTCGGCAATCTCGCCGGCAATAAGCGTCTTTGCCGCCTTGTCACTTTCCTCAAGCTGCTGATACGAATACAAGAAGCCATGATCCGCCGTGATTAGAATATTAGTTCCCTTGAACGTATTTGTGATACGCCGCACAAGACTTTTGATCTCCGTAATCGCATCTTCACACGCTTCAAATACGCGATCCTCCGTCGATGCTTTGTCTCCCACCGCATCGATCGTATTATGGTAAATATAAACAACCTCCGCTTCGCCGATCAACGCATCATGCTCCGCCTTTGTCATAGACAACAGCGTTTTATATGTAACCGCCACATCGCCTTTATGGGCGGCATTCAAGAGCTTATTTCTGTTTTCCGTCCCATCTGTCGCCATGCCGTCGCAAAGCACATGGCAATCATCCGTCAATTGCAGCTTATTATGGGGCAAAAGCGCCGCCATGCCGAATTTAGTCGCCGATGGAAATGTAGCTTGCATTGCACTAATTTTAGCAGAACCCTTTGTTTCCCGCAGAAGTTGACCTGTGAGATCCACGGCAACTTCATATCGCAACGCATCAGAGATAATGACATAAGTCCTGCCTGTATTGGATAGGGTTTTTACATACTTCCGGTAAAAACTCTCCTGCTGAGGAATGCTTTTCAGTCTTGCATCTTGTGATATCACATCGCCAATGAGCAGATTCCACTGTGCGCTCAATTCTTGCAGATACCAATTTTTATACAGCTTCTCAACATACGCTGCCACACCCTTATACAAGTCCTCCAGCACGGTGCTGGATTCTTTCAGGCTTTTGCCAAAGGCAGTGTGGAACATACGATAGTAATAATCCATCCTGCAATAGTCCGCGCAATATGCATTCCAGAGCTTGTCATACTCTGCGATATGAAAGCCATGAACATTCTGCTGATAGAATTTCTGCATCTGCGCAACCTGAAGTAAGCCATCAAAATAATAGCGAACGCGCTTATACCATTTCAGGGTGCGGCGCTTTTCGACGGTTGCAAGAATATCTTCCGATTTGATAATATTCTTGCTGATTTCCGTCATAAAATGGCGCAAAATGCTCTCGTTGATACATGGGAAGCATTCACTGTTCATTAGCTCGGTCACTTCCATGTTGTCAAAACGGGAGGCAAGGTCAAATCTTTCCTCGACTTCGCGGGCAATGTCATAAAGCTCGTCATCCCACTCGGAGTGCATCCACTCGTCGATCATATCGTAGCAGTGCTGGCCATGTGCTTCGGAGATCAGCTTTTCTAAGCCTCTCAATTTATCCGAGGGCATCGACACGGACAGCGCCGTCAACAAAATATGTGCCGCCAGAATGTCCAGATTTACGCCGTCCGTGTGTTCATAGCCGGTGTAATTGTTCACAAGCTTCCAGAAAATTTCTTCGCTACCAAACTTTCGGATACCGGCAATGGCTTCGTTTTCTTCCGGCTCCGGTCCACCGATCAGAACCGTTCGAATGACCGCAGAAATCGTATTTGTTTTTGCGCCAACCAAAGCTGCCAAAACGTCAATATGCAGCTGCCCCGCAGTACAGTAGTCGCTATGAAATGCCCGCAACCGTTCCACACGCTCTTTGCTGTCGAAAAACTTGGAATACAGCCGCATCGCCTTGCGCATTTCTGTGGTTCGCGCCATGCCAAGCTCCTGCATCCGCATGGACAACAGATCAGCCCGAAATTCCTCGCTCATCAGCTCAATATCCAAAAGCCAGTTATCCTTCACGCTGTTATAACGAACAGGATCATAAACGAGATAATTCGAAACGGTATCATCTTCCAGCAGCGTTTTCTTGGCAACGAAATTATTGCTGCCGGTCAAACGCAGGATCTTCACATCCGGCAGCTCCAGCGTGTCCAACATTTCGGAGAACTCGCCGTCGCTGTCGTGCCAGAAGATGATACGCCTTTTATAAAAATCTCTCAGCGGAGCCGCAAATCGACTGCGCAGGGTTTTCTCGATACTCTCTTTGCTCATGTCAATCACCTCACTCGCCGAATCGTTCAGCAATCATTTGATCTTCGCCAAAACGCCCTCAAATTTTGCATAATTCACTTTCACGCCGTCATCCAGATCAATGGTAATCATTTGATCTGCCAGATGGTGTATCTTCTCTTCATAGCCGTTGATCTCCAAGCTCTGCGCCTTGATTTTTTCGATCTGCTTCGTCAGCTTCACGCGCTCGGACGGCGCAGCGTGCTCGGCAGTCTCCTCCAGCATGGAAAGCTGGGTGCGATAGCGCTCCTGCTGCTCGTGGACATAATCCGTGCGCAATCGGGCGACCAGGTCGCTCTGATAGCGGTGCATATAGATCAGCGCCTTAAAGCCGTTTTTCTTGCCGGAGTCAAAAAGCCAGTAGATCGGACGCTTCTGATATGTTTTCAGATGGTCGGCATAGAAGTCATTCAGGAAATAATTGCGAATCACTTCCCGCGGCGTCCCCTTGCCGCCCAGCGCGTCGGCAACGAATTTGAGGTTCTCTTCCAGCGTGTCCGCGCCGTAGACCGTTTTCACGAACTCGATGAAGCGGCCGAGAATGTCGTCCTCAAAATAGTCATCGTCGCAGATGGGGATGATATTATCCTTATCGGGGCAGAAGTGGTTAGTGGCCAGTGTGCAGTGGATAGCTTTCCAATCAACGCGTTCAGCATCTTGCCAACCTCTTGCGACAAGCTCATCACCGGATCCACTTGTGATTGCGTCAAGTACTTCAGGCGAACACAGATCATAAGTTGTGTTTCCAGTTCCGCATTCGCCCCCTGGCTATGGACAGGAAGTTTACGAATTCCTTCGTAGAGTTTCGTGCCTGTCCCTCTGCAATGTTGGAAGGAATCGACACTGCCGCCCGCCGTATTTGATCCGACAGGGCATACCGCTCCTCCGTCGGCAGGAATCGCACCAGGCAGTACACTTCCGTCACCAAATCCATAGCCTTCTGCCAAACGATCAATTCCCTGTAACTCTTGACGGACAAGGTCTTCCACCACCTTTTTTAAGTAATACTGACCACTGACCACTACCCACTGCTCACTAAACTCGCCGCCGGCGTAGGCAAGCCCGTCCACATCCAGAGAGTAGCGGCCGAACATGCAGCCCACGGCATAGGAGATCAGGGACACGATCTCGTCGCGCAGGGTGCGGACATAATTGCTGCCGCGCATAGACTCGGGCACATCGTCCTTCGTCCGATAGACCCGATGGACGGTGATGTCCTTGTCCGCCACCTCGGGCGTCAGCTCGTCCTGCAAACCGTAAATGTCGATAAAAATGCGGTTCAGCTCTTCTTCGTTGGCTTTGAGCTGCAAAAACCGAGCCTCACATTCCGCCTGATAGGCGGCGAATTTGTCAGAAATTAGTGTTGACATGCTTCACTCCTCCGTTTCCAAACATTGTTTCAGCACATTGCAAAATGCCATATCATCATCCACCGAAGCGACCGCGGCATCGAGCAGCGCATCGCGATCCGTGTTGCCCCAGTTGAGATGCAACCCATACTCCAGCGCCATGCAGCGAATCAACTCACGAATGCTGCGCCCATTACCCTCACGGAATGGATGAATGATATTCAATTCCGCCATCACATGAGAAAGATTCTGAATTTGCCTCGCTTGATCCTTCTCGGATAACAGCTTTTTCGTGTGAATTTCGTCAAAAACGCGCTGTAGCTCGCGGTCGATCAGGTTGGGCGGATAAAACATGGTGTTACCCTTGCTGATCTGCTCCTTGCGAATACGGCCCGCGAAGGGATACACGTCTCCAAAAAGAAACCGGTGAATTCTCAAGAGGTGCGTTTTGGTGAAGCGTCCCTTCAACGGCTCTTGCAGCAGCACAAACTGCCGGACGGCGGTGAATTCCTCCTCCGCGTGCTTCAGCTCGACTTTGTCGCGGATATTCAATCTGTTTTTCAATACGTCGCTGTCGGGATAGCAGTACAGCGACTGCACCGTGGTATAAATGTCATATTTAGAAAACATGACCTATCCTCTCTTTTCGTACTTCGCCCGCAGCTCGTTCAAGACCTGCTGATAGCTGACCCGCCCGCCGGCGATGCGATCAAGGTTGTTGCGGGTCGCTTGACTGACGCTCATGCCCTCGGCGGCAAGCGTGCCGCGAACATTGCGCAGATCGCCCATGTGCCGCGCGGCGGCGAATTTGTCGGATATTAGCGTTGACATTGGCTTTTCCACTCACTTTCATTAATTACACGTCTGCCAAGCTGAAAATTTCTGAAATATCAACTTCGCCATATTCTTCGTCTTCCTCTAGTTCGCCATATTCTTTGTTTTCCCTTGGTATGTTCCGAAGAAAAGCTTTGTACGCCTCTACGTATGCTGCATTTTTTCTTTTCTTTTTCTCCTCGTTGTCCATTGTTTCCCACACGCATTTACCCATCCAACTGCTTAGACTCTCGGTCACAACTTCAACATGTGCTCCTTCCAGCAATTCATGCTTGTTGGTTTGAGATTTTACATTTCCGTCAATGTCATCCAACACATCAAAGTAGATAATGCGATTGCGGATTATCGATCGCGCACCTTCACAATCTCTGTAGTACAAGGAAGCACGTTTTGTCAACAAGCTCCACAGATCAATTTCGCTCTCACCCAAGCCTAAACCAACTATGTAAACATTGTCGCTAAAAAACTTGTAATACCAACAATCTCGTTCTACCTTAAATCTTAAGTCACGCAAAATCACGCGGCTGTTTCCTTCTTTTTGATCAATATTTCTCCTGATTCTACTTAGTAGCTTCGCATAATGTTCATATCCCAAACAAATTGATCTGGTATTATTTGCCTCTCCGTGAGCATGATAAAACTTAACTCCGGCAATTTCGCTTCTGAATTCATCCAGATACATATCTGTTGATTTTTCTGGAATAAAACCAGAATCGAACACACGCTCTAGAAGGTAGTCATAATTTGTGGTTACGATGTTATCGACTGGAATATCTCTTAATAAGTAATGTATAGAATCAGGCGGAAGCTGTTTCGTTCTTAAATCATTAGCCATTCTCGATTTAGCCGTAGAATATGCATCACTTTTGTTTTTTAATTTGGGATTGTTTTGCAAATGGATATTCATTACCCGTTCAAATTCCAATGGCAAAGACATGCTATCTAACGACTGAATGTTTCTCTCTTCCGCTATCTTCTTAACCACATTTTTCCACGAATCATCGCTTAAGGTTAGATTCAAGCCGTTTCCAATCAAAAGTGTTGTTTTCATAGCTACATCCTCACACCAACGGATGTTTTTTGAAATCCCACGATGTTTCGTAGGAGTCCCAATCCGTCTTGCTCATTTCAATGTTCCCATTCGCTAATTCTATTGCCCTATCCTCATAAGCATCAGATAAAAGGATTGGCATTGCCTTAACATCTTTTGTTTGCAAATTTATAGTTGGATTTATAAAATCAAAAACCGTTTTTGCAATTATCGAGTTAAGGAGTGCAAGAACATACTCAAAATGTTGAACATAGCATATTGTAGCTCCGCCCTTGTCAAATGCACCTATCGGTGGATAATACCTAAAACCAGTTCCTTTGCTGGTTACCGCTGAGTATGTAATTCCCGCAGTATACCAGTACTGCCTGGCCAAACAGTTGGATGTGGAATTGTCTTTATAAAATCGCATTGATGTGCTATCGCATTTGACAATAAGCTCAATATTGCCATACCATTTTCTATATTCTCCACCTTTGGCGTAAAAAGCCCATGTATTATTGCTTTTTCCTATATGTTGAAAATCCACTTCCCAAAAGAACCGCAAAAACCTTTCGTTATCCGCCGTGATATGTTGCGAACCTGTAAAATCGCTAATTTCGTCAATACTGATCCCCTTTTCGAATGTAGCAACAAACTTCTCCCCCACCCAATACGCCACGGGGCTGCCGGGGATTTTGGAGAAGTTAGACTGGTCTGCTTCGTAGAAATAGCCACACTCTTTATTCTCCAATGCTTCAAGCACTTTCTGCTTCTGTACTTCCATTCCTCCCTTAAAATCGGACAGTCTAAAGCACAGCGAAGAATTGTCTCTCTTTGCATTTTGCAAGACAAAAGAGCAAATCGGCACTGTTGCTTCTTCAAAGGCAGAATACTCCATCTGAATTAGGGATGTGATATGCTTATTGTCGATGATATACTGCCTCAAATTTTCATAGGTCTTTATGAACATC
>CAZMAZ010000090.1:0-3799 GCA_964564255.1 uncultured Clostridium sp.
AAGAAAGGAAAAACGAATATGGCAGGAAAGACAGAAAAGACGGGCAATCAAACAGAGAAAAAGAAGACGGTAAAAAAGACGGTAACGACAGTAAATAAGAGCGAAAACGGTAAAAAGAGCGCGGGCAAGGGCACAAAGAGCGGCACCAAGACGCCAAAGCCTTCCGCCGAAGAAAAACGCAAGGCACAGCAGGCGGCGGAGGCTGCCGAGCTGGCGGCACAGAAGCGGCGGGAACGCCGTGCCAAAAATATGACATGGATTTTGGCACTTGTCGGCGCCCTGCTTCTGATTTTGATGATTTTTGACTGGATCAGCATCTTCGGCATGCGCGTGCAGGAAAAGGATGTGAGCGCGCACCTTTTGGGTGTGGCGGGATATTACTTCTTCCATGCCGTTTACGGCGTATTCGGGTACGGCTTTCTGCTTTTGCCGTTTGTCCTGTTTTGGCTGGGCATGGTTTGGCGAAACGCGGTCAGGGAGCAGACGGTCAGGGGAAAACTGATCAGCGCCGGTGTGTTTTTACTGCTGTTTTCCGCCATGCTCCACCTGCTGTTTAACTGGGCGGCACTTGGGGACGAGCGGTTTACGCTGTCCATTGCCGAGCTGTACGAAAACGGACAGGCGCTGAAAAGCGGCGGCTTTTTCGGGGGGCTTTTGTCGGTAGGACTGATGAAGCTTCTGAATTATGTCGGCAGCTTGATTGTGTATGTAATCGGACTTTGTATTTGTGCCGTTTTCTTCTTCGGCATCGACCCGACCGTTCTGATTGATCGGATTCGGGCAAATGCGCACGAAAAGGCACAGCGCCGCGCGCAAAACCGTGCGGCGGAAAATGCCAAGAAGAAGGAAGAAGAGGAGCGCCGTCGGCAGGAGGAACGCGAGGCGGCGGCGGTTCGTCGTGCGGAAAAATCGGCACGGAAGGCGGCGGACAAAGCAGAGAAAGCAGGTAAAAAAGACGGCAGGGACGAGGACGAATCCGAAGAAATTGAAGAAATCGAAGGAATCGAAGAAGTCGAGGAAATCGAAGAAATCGAAAAAATCGAAAAATCCAAAGAAAGTGCCGACCGAAATACGGAAGAAACAGAAGAAACAAAAGAAATAACGGCGGAAACAGCCGAAGAACCGGAGGCGGACGCCTTTGCCGACGACGATTTTGACGACGATGCGGAGGCAGAGCGTGTCTTCCCGCGCGGACGTGACACCCGTTACGGTGCCGGCGGACAGAATGCATGCGACCCGGATGCCGATGAGGACCCGATGTCGGTGCCGGAGGAAATCGAGGTGGATTTGCCCGACGAAAACGGTGCGGATGCGGACGCAGACGCAGCTCTTCCCGACGGATACGAGCGCGCGGATGACGACGACAGCGTGCTCCCCGACCGGTATCGCGAGGATACGGTTGCCTCCTTGGCAGAGGACATTTTCGACCGTAGCGAGGACGACGCGGCAGAAGAATCAGACCGTGCCGACGACCAAACCCCGGCAGATGCGGAGGACGCAGACAAGCCGCGCGAATATGTATTCCCGCCGCTTTCCTTGCTTAAGGAAGGGAACTCCAATTACGGCGGAGACCCTGCGGAGCTGAGTAAAAATATTGAGATTTTGAACCAAACACTGGCGAGCTTCCGCGTCAAGGTCAGCGGCATTACCGCCGTGTGCGGACCTACTGTCACGCGCTACGAGGTCAGACCCGAAGCGGGCGTGCGTGTACATGCCATTTCCAACCTGCAGGACGACATTGCCATGACGCTTGCCAAGTCGGGTGTGCGTATCGAGGCACCGATTCCGGGCAAAGCCGCCGTCGGTATCGAGGTTCCCAATGACAAGCCCTCTGCGGTCAACCTGCGCAACCTTTTGGAGGTTTCGGAATTTACGCATCATAAATCCAAAATCGCGGCGGCGCTCGGCGCAGACGTTGCGGGCAACCCGGTGATTTGCGACCTGGAAAAAATGCCGCACCTTCTGATTGCAGGTACCACCGGCTCGGGTAAATCGGTTTGTATCAACTCCATTATCATGAGTATTTTGTACCATGCAAAGCCGGAGGATGTCAAGCTGATTCTGATTGACCCCAAGAAGGTGGAATTTAACGTTTACAAGGAGATTCCGCACCTGTGCACGCAGATTGTCAGCGACCCGAAGCGTGCCGCCGGCGCACTGCAGTCGGCAGTGACCGAAATGGAGCGCAGATTCGAGCAGATTGAAGAGGTGGGCGTGCGGAATATCGAGGGGTATAATGAAATTACAAAGAATGATCCCGAACGTCCGTTCATGCCGCGAATTGTCATTATCATCGACGAGCTTGCCGATTTGATGATGACCGCACCCGATGAGGTGGAAACCGCCATCTGCCGTATCGCGCAAAAGGCGAGAGCGGCGGGCATTCACCTGATTATCGGTACACAGCGTCCGTCTGTCGACGTTATTACCGGCTTGATTAAAGCCAATGTGCCCTCCCGTATCGCCTTTACCGTTGCGTCCCAGGTGGACTCCCGTACCATTATCGACATCAGCGGTGCCGAAAAGCTGTGCGGACGCGGCGACATGCTGTATATGCCGATCGGATGCAATAAGCCGCGGCGTGTGCAGGGCGCCTTTGTCAGCGACGCGGAGGTGGAAGAAGTGGTCACTTACGTGAAATCGCACAACGACCGCGTCCATTACGATGAGGTCTTTACCCGTCATATCGACGAGGAAGCGGCAAATGTCGGCGTATCCGGCAAGAAGTCGGGTGACGGCGGCGGTGTGGGTGCCGCGGCGGGCGGCAGCGATGACGACTCCAAGCTGTGGGAAGCGGTGGAGCTGGCAGTGGAATCCGGTAAAATTTCCACTTCACTCATGCAACGTCGGCTGGAAATCGGATACGGACGTGCCGCCAAGATTATTGACCGCATGGAGGAGCTGGGATTTGTCGGACCTGCCGACGGCAACAAGCCGCGTAAGATTCTGATTACCAAGGAAGACATCGCGCAACTCAAAATGAACGACCGTGACGCGTAAGGCAGAGCGGGGAACCCGAGAAAGGGGAAAAGAAAATGTATCCGTATAAAATACTGTTTGACATCACGCTTTACGACCTTTTGATTGCAATCGGACTTGTGGTTTGTCTCTTTGTTTTTCGCAAATACGCCGACCGTATCGGCTTGGGCGCGAAGCTGCAAAATTTGGTGCTGTTTTGTACCCTGCTTGCGGTCGCGCTGGGGTACGGCTGTGCGGTGCTGATGCAGAGTGTCTACTCCTGGATTGATACCGGCGTCTTTCAAATTACCGGCGCCACCTTTTACGGCGGCTTGCTGGGCGGCGCGGGCGTGTTTCTTCTGGTCTATTTTGTCGGCGGGCGGTATGTTTACCGCCAAACCGATACGCCCTTCTATCCGAATCGCAAATTTTTCCGCATGGCGGATATTGCCGTCTGCTCGGTCGCGATTGCCCATGCGTTCGGACGTCTGGGATGCCTGAGCGCGGGATGCTGTTACGGAATTACCAGCGAAAAGGCAACCTGGTGGGCATGGAAATTCCAACACCTGAACGGACATGCCGGCGCAGGCTATGCCTTGCCGACGCAGTTTTTGGAAGCCCTCTTCCTGTTTGTGCTGTTTATTTGGCTTTCCTACCGTGTTTTGCACGGAAAGACCTATAACCTGTCGCTGTATATGATAGGCTACGGCGTGTGGCGGTTCTTGATTGAATATTTGCGTGCGGATTACCGCGGCAAAACCATAGTGCCGTTTTTGACCCCTTCCCAATTGATTGCCCTTTTGCTGATTGTGGGCGGCGTCGTGGTTTGGAGAATTGAAAA
>CAZMAZ010000090.1:3899-7126 GCA_964564255.1 uncultured Clostridium sp.
GCGACACGTGAAAAGAGCAGGCGATTTTGCCTGCTCTTCACCCTGCTTTGCAGTGTGTTTCTGATTGTTTATGAATGGAAGCTCAAGGGCTGGTACGCGGATCCGGTGATGCGAGACGTGGTGGATATGATTGTCACGCGTATGGTCGGCGGCGTTGTGTTTTTGCTTTTGACGCACTATCTCGGCTACCGTGTTTTGTCTCCGTTTCGTAAGCCGTTCGGTCGTGCGCTTCTGATTTCCTTGCCCTGCTTTTTGGTGGTGCTGACCAATCCGCCGATTTTGGGGCTTTTGTCCGGACTTGCCACCCTGGAGTACAGCGGTGCCCGCCTTGCCGGGTATATCGCGCTTTTTGCATGGGAATGCCTTGCCATCGGCTTTTTTGAGGAGCTGGCATTTCGCGGGGTTGTACTGCCCATGATTCTGGAAAAAAGAAGAGGGAGCAGAAAGCAGATTTTTCTGTCGGTCCTGCTTTCCTCCGCCGTGTTCGGCGGCATCCATTTGGTCAATTTGTTTGTGTCAAGTCCCGGCGCAGTCTTTTTGCAGATCGGGTATTCCTTCCTGATTGGCGGCATGTGCGCCTTTGTACTCATCAAAACCGCCAATATCTGGTTGTGCGTGCTGTTGCATGCCATCTTTGATTTTTGCGGCAAGCTGGTGGATACCCTGGGAAAGGGCACCTGGATTTCACTGCCGATTATTCTCTTCACGGCAGTCCTCGGCACAGCCGTCGCCGCCTATATCCTGTACGGCTTTGCACATATAGACCCCAAAATAACCGATCGACTCTACCCGATAGCTACCCCCGGGGAGGGGGAATCATAAGCGATTGCAGATGATATAAGCAGGATTTGCAATCGATATAAAGGTATGAAAAATCAGGAGGAACAGAATGGATCCCAAGGTTTATATTGATTTTATGCATTTGGCAGAGCTGCTAAAATGTCGGACGCGGCATTCGTATACCTCATCCGGACGGCACGAAAGCATTGCGGAGCATACATATAGGCTTTCCCTGATGGCACTTCTTTGTGCCGACGAGTATCCGGATTTGGATATGAATCGGGTGATTCGCATGTGTATCGTGCATGATTTGGGCGAAGCGATTACCGGCGATATTCCGTCGTTTGAAAAAACGGACGCGCACGAGAAAACCGAGCGGGATGCTATTTCCGAACTGCTTTCTCGGTTGCCGCAGACGCAAGCCGAGGAGCTTGGCGCGCTGTTTGCCGAAATGGATGCGCGACAGACGCCGGAGGCAAAGCTGTGGAAGGCGCTGGATAATATGGAGGCGATTCTTTCTCACAATGAGGCGGATCTTGCAACCTGGATTCCGAAGGAATACGGTCTGAATTTGACCTACGGAGAAGAAAATGCCGCTTTTTCACCCTGGACGACGGCATTGCGTGCGGCACTGCGGCAGGAAACCGCGCAAAAGCTGGAAGTGGCATCGAATTTGAAAGAAAAACAGCCCCGAGAGGCATGAAAACACCCGCAGGCGATTACAATCACGGTTGCAATCGCCTGCGGTAAATTTTTAGAGGTGCCCTTAAATGTGTCCTAAAGAGACTTTTTACAAAGACGCCGGGACCACCCCATTTACGATTCTTTTCTGCGCACAAGCAGGCAGGCGGCGGGCAGGCAAAGCAAGGAAAGCAAAAAGCCGATACTGCCGGTGCAACCGGTAGAGGTGTCAGCCGCGGTGGGGACAGCGGTATCGCTGTGGCGCTCTGCGCTCTGTGCGCTGTCGGAAACGGCGGTGTCGGTGGCATTGACAAAGCGCGCGCTGTAGGTTGCGGTCTCGGTCAGGGTATCTGGCACTGTCGGCTCCCAACCGTCAAACAGGTAGTATGTGCCGTCCCTTTCAACCGAACCGACCTCGGGCGCGTTCAGCGTTGCGCCGGCACGGTCGGTTACGGTCTGTAAAATTTCGCCGTCAAGCCCGACAAAAGTAGCGGTAAACTGCTGCGGCTCATAGACGGGATACAATGTCAGCACCGTTTCGGGCGGCAGGGAATCGCCGACCGCGTAAAGGACAGAGTCGGCATTTCTTTCGGTGCTCCATCCCGCAAAGGGGGTGGCACCGTCCGCTGCTGTTTGCGAGACAACGGCATCGGCGCCGATGCCGTAGACCGTGACGGTGGGGGCGTGATCGCTGTCTGTGACATACAAAACCGTGGTTTGATTTGCAGTGTGACAAAGGGGATACAGAAGGGAGAGCGAAATCCATCCGTAAATGTCGTTATAGGAAATATATCCGTAGTTTTGCGAGACGGCATAAAGGTGCACGGTGCTGTAGGCGGGAATCTGCGCCGGCGAATCGGATTTGTCTTGATAATCCGCCCAGAGCTTAACCGATCGGTTTTTGTTGACAATGTAGTCCCCGGGAGGTGTGTTGTTCTGCGGACGCAAATCGACCGTAATATTGTCTGCCGTTTGATAATCGGGGACACCGTAACCGACAATATAGGTATCGTTTAATGCGTAGGTGTGAAATCCCACCACGCCTTCATTGTTGCCTTCAATCGTATGTACCTGTCCGTCCTCTGTATAAACGACAAATCCGATGTGGTTTGACGGTGCCGAGGTGCGATCGCTTTTGAAAAAGATTAGGTCTCCCGCGGTCGGAATGTAATTCGAGGTGCGCGCCCGATAGGTCCCCTCTTTTTGAAACCATGCAAGCCACCTCTGGCAGGAAACATACATGCCGCCGACCGTTTTTTCGTCCACGCGTGCCTGGCGCAGGCACCAATTGACAAAGGCGGCACACCACATATAGCCGTAGCTGACACCGTTTCCTTCGCCGTTATCCAGCTTTCCGAAACGAACATTGTATTCGACAAAATTACGACTGCCGGCTTGGTTCATGCCGCCGAGATCCGCATCACTGTTTCCCTCGTGGTATCCGAGCTGAGAAAGTGCGATTTGCATGACGTCCGCCCTGCCGTCGCCGGTCAGTGTCAGAGATTGCAGATTGCGGTAGTAAATCGAATTTTCATAGGCGGCGGAAACCTTGTAATCCGGGGAAACGGCACCGCAAAGCAGGGTTGTGAGTGCAAGGAGCAGGAAGGCGGAAAGGAACAGGGCAAGTATGCGCGTTGTTTTTTTCATGAATAATCCTCGATTCTGCATTTTGTTTGGGACACCGCAAACGGCGCCGTGAATTGTGGGTTGCTGTTGGGTGCCTCTAATAATGCAACGCGCGCCGGGCGGCAGAGAGATTTTTTGTC
>CAZMAZ010000091.1:0-7095 GCA_964564255.1 uncultured Clostridium sp.
AAAAAAATATGACAAGGTTAGGAGAGTGTACCCATGGATGAAATGAATGAAAAGGATCAGCAACAGCCGATCGATCCGCAGCCGCAAGCACCGGCAGAACCGGTAGAACCGGCACAACCTGCCGCACCGGCAGAACCGGCACAACCCGCTGCCCCGCAGCAGCCGCAGACGCCGCAACAACCCGCTGCCCCGCAGCAGCCCCAGGCACCGCAACAACCGTATCAGCCGCAAGCACCGCAGGCTCCCTATGGGTACCCGCAGCAGCCCGCTGCACCGCAGCAGCCTTACGGCTATCCGCAGCAGCCGCAGCAGCCCTACGGTTATCCGCAGCAGCCGCAGCAGCCCTACGGCTATCCGCAGCAGCCGCAGGCGCCGCAACAGCCCTACGGCTATCCGCAACAGCAACCCTATTATCCCCCGCAGCAGCCTTACTATCCGCCGCAGCCGCAGGCACCCGTCGCGGTTCCCGCAACGCCGGCAGAAAAGAATGCCTTCTTCAGCGCGGCAGGCTCTGTCTTTATGCTGATTTTCTGCATTGTCTCCACCTTGAGTCTGGTAACCGGACTGGTCGGTGACATTTTGTCCTTCGACTTCGGCAGCATTCTGCTGATTGTTCTGGACATTTTGATGGTGATTGGACTTTGGATTACCTTTGCCAACGCAAAGAAGCAGAAAATTGCCACCAACGGCATTTCGCTTATCAAGGTTCCGTATACCATTCAGTTCGTATTTACCTGCATCGGCTTCGGCTTCAATGTTATCATTTGGATTGCGACCCTCAATGTGATCAGTCTGCTTGTCGGCATTCTGTCCTTTGTCTTTACGGCGATTTGCTATTCCTCGGTTAAAAAGACCCTGGTGATGGCAAAGGAAATCAACCTCCATCACAGTGTCAGAGGCAGAAAAGCAGGTTCCTTTGCCGCTATTATGATGATTATCAGCGGGGCGCTGGAGCTTGCCGGCACCATTGTCGGTCAGTTGACGCTCGCGGCGATTACGGCAATGCTCGAGGAGCTGGGAATGGAAGGCTTGGCGTTCCTGCTCGGTGGTGCAAGCACTGTTGTTTACGTGGTTGCCGCCGTTGCCTTCCTGGCAAAGATCAGCGGTGCTATCGTTCTTTTACAGTTCGGCAAAAAGATTAAAGCCGCCAACGGTTGATAATTAAATACGGAGGATGGCAGAAAATTTCGGTCATCCTCCGATATTTTCAACATTTTTATATCTTTATGAGGTGAATTTATGAAAAAGCAAAAATTACATGTTATCGGTCTTGCGCTTATGCTGATTCTGTGCATGACGCTGACCTCTTGTTCTTATTTTTCTTCCTTCTTTGCCAAGACCGAAGCGTCCAAAAAGGACGAATCCGCGCTGGCAGACGAAATCGGTGCCTTCTCCGATACCTATACGGGCGCTCTTTCCGAAGAGACCTACAACACGCCGATGGACGCGGCATGCGCGTTTGTGTATGACGAGGTGGCAGGGGAAGACGAGAAAATCTCCAATCTGCGGGTGGATTCGGAGGGCTACCTGACGGCGGACGAAATTCGCGAGCTTGGCATTGCCGATGCGTTGCCTGCGGATGCGGTTTCGGTGGAAAAATACACGGCAACCTGGGCGTCGCAGGACAGCGACGCGGCATCTGCCTTGACCTACCTTTCGACAAAAGAGGACGAGACGCCGCGCTATGTGATTTACGTTATCGGCGGAGACAATTGGTTCAAATATTTCTCTCCCGTGGTGGAAACCGGCGAAACCGTGACCAAGAGCTATTACGATTCCATTTTCTTTAACGAGAAATTTAAAAACTGCACCCTGCGGCAAACGGTCGATATTGACGTAAAGGTCAGTCAGGGCATTATTTCCCAGACCTCGAAAATTACCATGACCTCTACCGTCAAATATGCGGACAATTGCATTCTGTTTGAACAGGATTTGGAGTCCGACATGGAAGGGATTGAGAGCTCATCGCAGAAGATTTTTGTGCGGCTGAATGAGGAAGGCTCACTTGACAAGTGCTATTTGCTTGAAAATGGCGTATGGCAGCGTGCGATGCTGTCCGACAGCGGCATTTTGAAGCCGTTCGGCAATCAGTATCTGCACTATTCCTACTTTACCAAAACCGACTACGGTTGCGCGCTGGAAAAAGAGAATCTGGCAAAATATTTCAAAGAGAGCGTTTCCATGGAATTGAACGGGGCATATGACCTTGACAGCATGGAGACAAAGGGGTATGTAAACTATTATGTTGCCGACGGCGTGCTTTCGGGCTTGCTCAGCAATATTGTGGTTACCATGGATTACCAGGGGGCAAAGCTGACCGAGACCGTTACCTCCAAGGCGACCTGCACCGAATACGGCACGACCGTGGTTACGGACCCGACCGTATAAGGCGTACAGCCGCCGCGGACGCGGTCGCGTAAGATGCAATTGCCCCGAAAGTCGAAAAATCTCGAAAAAATAAAAAATTTTTCGAAAAGCACTTGCCGAATCGGCAGGGAAGTACTATAATATACTGAGTAGAAAAGGGCACCTCTAATAATGCGACGCGCGCTGGGCGGCAGAGAGATTTTTTGTCGGTTTAGACAAAAGGACGACCGCTGTAGCTTTGCTACAGCATGTAGCAGCGCTACTGCCGAGGAGTTTTGTGACGACCGGCGAAAAAGATCTCGCCGAACTGCGTGCGGTAAATTTTTAGAGGCGCCCTAAAAGAGGGGTGATTTGTATGTTACAAACGACAGAAGAATTTATTGCTTATTTGGAAGAGCAGGATGTTCGCTACACAATCGATGAGAACGCGCAGGAAGACGGCGTGGATCGGCTGGGCATTTTGTTCGGCGGCGAAAATATGGGGACGGTATGCATGTACTTTATTTTCGACGAGGATGAGGAAGGCGTTGCCGTTCGCGTGTTTGACATTGTCAAGGTGCCGGTGGCAAAAATCGATGCCGCTTTGCAGGTGATTTGCGATTTGAACAATAGGTACCGCTTTGTCAAGTTTTGCTTTAACCGCAAGGACAATACGGTGCAGGCGGAGATAGATGCGCCGATTCGACCCGGCACGGCAGATGTGCTTTGCTACGAGCTCATGGCGCGCTGTTTACATGTTTGCGATGATGCATACCCGCACCTGATGCATGCCATTTGGCAATAAGAATTTTATCTTATCCCCCGCACCCAAACATCGGGCTGCGGGGGTGTTGCATTTTGCGCGCAAATGTGGTAGAATAGAAGGAGAATCAGGAAAGGGCAGCCTTGAAAGCAGAAAAGGAGACGGGAAAATGGAAGGAAGCGAAAAGGGAAGACAGGAAAAGGCGGCAGACAACGGTTTTTTACCGATTTGTCGGGCGGACATGCAGGCACGCGGTTGGCAGGAGGCGGATTTTGTCTATGTATGCGGGGATGCGTATGTGGACCATCCTTCTTTCGGCGCGGCGATTATTTCGCGCGTTTTGGAGGCGGCGGGATTTCGTGTTGCCATGCTGGCACAGCCGGATTGGCACAGCTGTGATGCCTTTCGCGAATTCGGCAGACCGCGGCTCGGCTTTTTGGTTTCGGCGGGGAATATCGATTCCATGGTTGCGCACTATACGGTCGCGCGCAAACGCCGTTCCTACGATTACTATTCTCCCGGCGGCAAAATCGGTCTGCGTCCCGACCGTGCCTGCATTGTCTATTGCAATCGCATTCGCGAGGCCTTCGGCGACGTACCGATTATTCTGGGAGGACTGGAGGCGTCCCTGCGCCGCTTTGCGCATTACGATTATTGGGACGACAAGGTCAGGCGGTCCCTGCTTCTTGACAGCCGTGCCGATCTGCTCACCTACGGCATGGGGGAGAAGATTCTTTTGCGCATTGCCGCGCTTTTGGATCGCGGTGTGCCTATCGGAAAAATACGCGACGTGCGCGGGACGGTGTATTTGTGCCGTGCCGAGGAGGCGGTGCACTATCCGGTCGGCGCCGTGTTTGACTTTGAGACACTGCAAAAGGACAAGGCGGCGTATGCACGCGCCTTTGGGGAGCAATACCGCAATCAGGATGCGCTGAGCGGCAAAGCCCTTTGCGAGCGATACGGCAATCGCATGCTGGTGCAAAACCCGCCGATGCCGCCGCTGGAGCGCGAGGAGCTGGACCGCGTTTACGGACTGCCCTATATGCGCACCTATCATCCGTCCTACGAGGCGGCGGGCGGTGTTCCCGCCATTGCGGAGGTGCGCTTTTCGCTGACCCATAATCGCGGATGCTTCGGGGCATGTAACTTTTGCGCGCTTGCCTTTCACCAGGGGCGGACGGTGCGGTCGCGGAGCATTGCATCGGTGGTCGAGGAGGCAAAGCTCCTGACCCGGCTGCCGGATTTTAAGGGGTACATACACGACGTGGGTGGACCGACCGCCAATTTCCGTGCGCCGTCCTGCAAGCGGCAGCTGACGCATGGGGTATGCCCCGATCGTAAGTGCCTCTCTCCCACGCCCTGTCCCAATCTGGAGGCGGACCACAGCGAATATATTGCCCTTTTGCGGGCAATCGAGGAGATTCCCGGCGTCAAGCGGGTCTTTATCCGCTCGGGCATCCGATTTGATTATCTTTTGGCAGACCCCGACCCAACCTTTTTCAAGAAATTGGTGCGCGACCACGTGTCCGGACAGCTCAAGGTGGCGCCCGAGCATTGTGCGCCGGCGGTTTTGCGCTGTATGGGGAAGCCGGATTTTGCGGTTTACGAAGCCTTTCGGGAGCGCTATTTTGCCTATTCTCACGCATGCGGCAAGGAGCAGTATCTGGTGCCGTATCTGATGTCAAGCCATCCCGGTTCCACGCTGTCGGACGCCGTAACGCTTGCCCTGCGACTCAAGCACGATCACTATGCACCCGAGCAGGTGCAGGACTTTTATCCCACCCCGGGCACGGCGTCCACGGTCATGTATTACACCGGCATCGATCCGTTTACGGGGCGAGCGGTGCATGTAGCAACCGGCAGGGAAAAGCAGCTGCAACGGGCACTTTTGCAGTTTAATCGACCGGAAAACGTCGACGCGGTTCGGGAAGCCCTGCTTGCCGCGGGGCGCGGTGATCTCATCGGTTACGGCAAGGACGCATTGGTCGCGCCCGCGCCGAAAACGGGTGGCGCGCCGAAAAAGAGGACGCAGGGGAGCGGAAAGTTGTCCCCAAAGCCGTCGGCGCCTCGGCACCGCGATGGAAAGAATCCCCAAAAAGGGAGAAGAGGATAAGGTTTCAATCTATGATGACGAAAACGCCAAAATTCCCGAAGGTATTTCCTTCGGGAATTTTTTGTGCCTTATGTATCAAAATATATTATACAACCTATTGACACACGGAATATAATGTGATATAATAATGGTGAAGCCTATTGAAATCGACCGGCAGCTCTTGAAACAGGTAGCAATTGCATTTTTAAATCATCGCATTTCCGAGCAAGAGGCGATGAGTAGATTGGGAATGAATTCAAGGTCGACATTTTACAGAAAAATCAAGGCTTTCAGAGAGCAATAACGCCCTCGGATTTTATAAGGTGTTTTGGTTTGTGCAGAAGCCTTAGCCGAATATCAAGGAACAAAAAAAGAAACGGACTTGTTCACTCCCGACCGGGGGAAGAACAAGTCCGTTATGTTTATTTGCGGCAAAGCGCAACAATCAATTTGATTTTAGAATTGTTTTTATGAGTTACCGCACTGCATCTGTGTCCCGATAAAGAAGGGGATGTTGTTTTCGCAGTCGATCAGCAGGTAGACAAACGGTCTGTCGAGGCAAACTTCTTTCTGCGGTGCGGGCTCAACACTTTCTATACCGAATTCGACCGCGGTGGCGGCGCCGGCGACAGTGCCTTTCGGCGTGACCGAAATGGTGGTTTTGTGCAAAATATTGTTGATAAAAATGTTACCGCCCGTTGATACGCCGAGTGATTTAAAATCCGCGCCTGATGAATCGAACGGCAGCTGCATGCCCATTTCTTTCAGAACATTGGACATTTTAACGCTGCAGTCGGTTTCAAAGGTCGGGATTGCGGTTTGTACGGTTGTAGATTGCGCATTTGCAAGCAGGGCGGAAAGAGATGCGCCGTCAAGCGTTTCCAGATATTCGGCAACCGTGGTGCCTTCCTTGGGAAGCAGGGCAACAAATGCATAGCTTCTTCCCGCATAGTATTTGATAAAGCCGGTGGCACCGTCATCCTCCAGGTAGCGGGATTCTTTGCTGTACATCATTTTGACGGCGTCGGTTTGTCCGTTTTCGCGTGTAAAGGTGCCGTCTCTGACATCGTCTTCCGAGTACAACGACCACCATTCCGCTTTAAATGCCAGAGCGTTTACCAGATACATGACCGCGTCATCCGGAATTTGGTCCAGGATGCTCGGAATCATGTCATCGGTCTCCTGCTTAACCCAGTTGTTGATAGAATCGCAGGTTGTTTGGTCAAAGGGGGCTCTGAATATGCCGGCATTGTAGTAATCGGCATTGGTTTGCAAAAAGGACTGATTGACCGTAAAACTCGGGTTGTCGGTAAACCAAATCGAATTTGCCACATGCAATTCACCGCCTTCGTTTTTCGCAAGGGAAGCGGCATAATCGCGCAGATAGACATTCAAGTCTTCCGTTTTCATGCCGAGAGTGCTCTCCATCTGTGCGCGCGTCTCGCCGTTTGCACCGTTGGCGGTCATCGCCAGCGCATACAGAACCGACAGCGGAGAGACCAGAATGTTTTTGTCGGCATCGCCGGCTTCGCCTTTGCTTGTCGCGCGGAACAGGCGGACGGCGAAGTCGGTCACGCGCTCTTTCTCGGTGACAAGGGTCTCGGGAGGGGTTTCAACCGGCGTTTCAACCGATGTTTGATTTGTGGGTGTCTTTTTCGTAGAGGATTCTGTCTTGGCTTTTGTGACATCCTCCGTCTCGGTCGGCAGTGCGCATCCCGCAAAGCATAGGGCAGCTGCAAGCAGGAGCAGGCAGGCAATGACTGCCGACAGCGTTCTGCTTCCGATTTTTGCGATTTTGCGTTTTGGTTTTGTTTTCATGGGGGTTCCTCCTTTGATTTTTGGGTACCTCTAATAATGCAACGCGCGCTGGGCGGCAGAGAGATTTTTTGTCAGT
>CAZMAZ010000092.1:0-7056 GCA_964564255.1 uncultured Clostridium sp.
AGACTGCGCCAATAAATGACGCAGTCTTTTTTATACTGTTTTTCGTACGAGACTTTTTACCGATTAGGCTCAGACGCCGAGTGCTTTGCGATAAGCGGCAAGTTTGGATTCCGCATCGGGACGGTCGACAGCCTCCAGCAAAAAGTAAAATTTGATTTTCGGTTCGGTTCCGGAGGGACGAATGATGATAACGTCGCCGTTTTCCAAACGGAAGGAAAGGACATCGGCAGAGGGGAGAGCAGTGGATTCCGTATTGCCGTTTTTGAGGTCTGTCAGTGTTTGCGCACGGTAATCTCCGAAAATCGAAACAGGAACCTCGCCGATTTGTTTGGGCGGATTGGTACGGTAGCCGTTCATCAGTGCCGCCATACGGTCGGCGCCGTCAATCCCCTCCATGTAAATTTCCACATTGGTTTCATAGCAGAAGCCGTAGCGTGCGAAAAGTGCCTGCAAAGCGTCTTGCAAGGTCATGCCGCGGGATTTGTAATAGGCGGTCATTTCGCAAATTAACATAGAAGCCACGACAGCATCCTTGTCGCGTGCATAGGTGCCCTTGAGATAGCCGTAGCTTTCTTCAAAGCCGAGCAGGAAGGTGGCAGGCTGTGCGGATTGCTCATAATTCTTGATGACTTCGCCGATAAATTTAAAGCCGGTCAACACGTTATGCATTTTAACGCCGTGCGCGCGGCAGATTTTGGCGGCAAGCTCGGAGGAGACAATGGATTTTACCGCATACGGGTTGATTGGCATGCTGCCGCTTTGTTCGCAGGCAGTAATGATATAATCAATCAACAAAGCGCCCATCTGGTTGCCTGTAATGGTAGCAAAGGAACCGTCCGGCGTTCTGGTCATGACGCCGACGCGATCCGCATCCGGGTCGGTTGCGATAATCAGATCACTGCCGACGCGATTTGCAATTTCAATCCCTTCGGCAAAAACCTCGGGATATTCGGGATTCGGTTTTTGCACGGTGGGGAAATTGCCGTCGATGACCATCTGAGAATCCACGCAATGCAGCTGCTTCAAACCGATTCTGCGCAGAGCCTCGGGGACCAGGCGGTACCCCGTTCCGTGCAGTGGAGTGTAGACAATGGAAAGGGAATCGGCAACCGCACGCACTGCCTCGGGATTGACCGCCTGTGCCGTGACATGGGAAAGATATTTTTCATCCATTTCCTGCCCGATTAAAATGATTTTGCCTTCCTTCAGTGCCGTTTCATAGTCGCAAAGATGCACATCGCGGAAAATATCCAGCCGCGCAATCTCGGCGGAAACCGTATCCGCGTGCTCGGGCGGCAGCTGTGCGCCGTCCTCCCAATAGGCTTTATAGCCGTTATACTGCCGGGGGTTGTGCGAAGCGGTGATATTGATGCCGGCGACGCAGTGCAGCTCTCGCAAAGCAAAGGAGAGCTCGGGGGTCGGGCGCAGGGCATCAAACAGATAAACACGAATGTCGGCGGCGGCAAGAACAGAAGCGGCGGTTTTTGCAAATTTTTCGGAATTGTTGCGGCAATCGTATGCGATAACGACACCGTCCCGACTGCGCCCCTCTTTACAAATCAGAGAAGCCAGACCTTGCGTTGCGTGTGCGACCGTGTAGACATTCATGGCATTCATTCCGGTTTTCATCACACCGCGCAGACCTGCCGTTCCGAAAGAAAGGAAGGAAGAAAAGCGCATGCGAATTTCGTCGGTGTCGTTGCGGATTTGTGCAAGTTCAAAGCGTTCCTCGTCGGTCAGAGCTTCTTGATTGAGCCATCGTTTGTAATTTTCAAAATAAGCTTCCATGAAAGGTTCCTCCGATTTATTTTTGAATTTTTCGATCATTCGGCATTTTGTTGCGGGCTATATGACCGCAACTCTTTATTTCCTTATGTAAAAGTCAAAGAGATACAAATAAAATCGTTTTTTCGGCAGCTTTGCCGCCGAAAAAACTCCTCTAAGACGAGCAAAGCGAGTCCACGCGCCGAGCTGCGATAAGCGCGTGCAAATAATCGATTGTAAAACGCAGTTTTACAATCGACTCTCCTTAGGAAAGGTAGGGCTTTAACGCCTGCGCCAATTGGTCGGGGCAGGAAGAGGCTTTTGCGCCGCAACGAATGCCGCAAAGACGTCGATAGGCTTCCTCGGCGGTCAAACCGACCGCGAGAGCGGCAACGCCTTGCGTATTGCCGGAGCAACCGCCCGTAAATATGACCTGCGTGATGACATTGTTGTCATCCAATTCAATTTCGATTTTGCGACTGCAGACGCCGTGGGGCGTATAAGAGATTTGTTTCATTTTTTTGTCCTCTTTTTTGTTTTTTCTTTTTGTCGGCATTTCGGCATTTGCACGGTATCGTATTTTGCCGACATCCTTTTGTATTTATCGTATTCCGATACGGGTACGATTATACTTTCAGCAGCGGTGCTCGGGGGAGAATGGCGTACAGTCCGATCGGGGTAAAGTGCGGCGCATTGATTTGCAAATACAAAAGGAAGGTGGCAAGATCACCGCCTTTTACGCCGATGCGGCAAAGGTGCAACATGCGTCCGTCGACAAAATCGGGCTGTGTATCGATATATTTGACCTGCAGATGCAGGTGTGCGGCAACCTCCAAAAGTTCGGTCAGTGTCGGTTGCGTATCGGTGGGAAGCGCAAGACAAAAGAGCAAATCGCGGTCAACCGCATTTGCCTTTTTCGGCAGTGGCGGAAGCGTTTTGGAAAGCAAGACAAACCGTGTACTGTCCCCTTCCGCGGGACCCAATACATCGCATGCGGCGCAGATGCGCAAATCATATTTCAGAAACAGACCGCAAAAGCGAGAGAGACGACCTTCGACGGCGTTGGAAACAGGGAGCAAGCAATACTTGCACAGACCGTTGTAAACCTCTTCGCAAACATCCTCAAAATGATCGAATTCAAGGGCACGAGAGGAGGAAACGACAGAAAAAAACTGTTTCAGAGCTGCTTCGGAGCGCGGATTGGGCACATAAGCAATTTGATTTGTCGGTTGCGCATCGTTTTCGCTTTGCGCGTCTCCAAAATCATCCGAGGTGATTTTGGCAGACGGCAAGGCGGTTGACAGGTGTTGCAGGAAGGTGATACGCGCGGAGAGCGGAATCGGGAGCTCCTTCAGTGTCGAAAAAAGGGAGGCAAGCTCTTCAAGTATTTCGGCATTCGGTCGATCACGCAGCTCTTGTGCGGCTAACAGTGCCAGTTCCTGCAAATGGACCTCGGCGGAGTACAAAGCGTTTTGCATGCGACTGCCGACCAGTTGCAGGTTGTCCAGCGGCACCTGCAGAGAATTCCACACGCGCATGAAAATCAGAGCAGTGACAAGAGGTGGAAGCTGTCGGAAAGGAAGCTGCTGAGCTCTTCTGCGGAAAGTTTTCTTTGCGACAGGGTTGCCAGTGCATACAGCTGCTTGGCAATCAGCGCACAGCGATCGTGATTGTCTTCGGCGCAGAGGTCGGTGAGTTTTGTAATCACCGGGGAGGCGGTGTTGACAACCAGCGTCTGTTCCACGGGGAATTGCATTGCCCCGAAATCTACGCCGCCGGATGCATACATTTTCATCATGTCGTCCATACGTCGCGATTCTTCGCTGACATTGAGTATGACCGGGGTGTTTTGGTCTTTGAGCGGACGGAAGGCGACCTTGAGGTCCTCTTTGCCGCTCACCTCGCGAAACAGGGCGGTCAAGGCTTCATTGTCGGTGGTTTCGCCGTCACCCGATAAAACCTCGGCGGCGTCGGCGTCCACGCGCTTGTAATGCACCTCGGAGCGGTAGGATTCCAGCATTGCGATATATTGCATATCCAGCGGAATATCAAGGACCGCGACCGGAATTTCCTGCGCGCCAAACAGGGAAATATATTGCGCTTGCAGAGCGGGATCGGTGGTGTAATAAACCGTATTTTCGTGTTTTTCCTTCACCGCATCCAAATATTCCTGCAGGGTTTTGGTTGTGCGGTCGGTCAGCGTCAAAAGCAGAGAATCCTTGACGCGGTCGTAGAATTTACGGTCGCGACAGCAGGCGTATTCCACAAAGGTGCGAATATCTCCCCAAACCTTATCGTAGTCTTCCCGTTGATTGAGACAGAGGGAATTCAATTTATCGGCAACCTTTTTGACAATATGCGCAGAAACCTTATTGACATAGGCATTGTCTTGCAGGTAGCTTCTGGAAACGTTCAGAGGCAGCTCGGGGCAATCCAAAACACCGCGCAGCATCAAAAGGTATTCCGGAATGACCTCTTTGATGTTATCGGCAACAAAGACCTGATTGTAAAACAGCTTGACCTGTCCTTCCAAGGACTCATAGCGATTTCCGATGGGAGGGAAGTACAAAATGCCGCGGAAATTCAGCGGATAGTCGGCGTTGATGTGAATCCAGAAGAGCGGATCGCGATAATCGCCGAACACCTTATGATAAAATGCCTTGTATTCCTCGTCGGTGCATGCGGAAGGCAGTTTCTTCCAGAGAGGCTCCCGATCATTGATAGGCTTGGGTGCGGCAGGCGTCGAATCGGTGCCGTCCTCGGCATTTTCCGCATCTTCCATATCGTCCTGCGTTTCCTTTGCGTTTTCACTGCCGTCGAAATAGAAAATATCTTCGGGCATGAAGGCACAATATTTGTCCAGGATAGCGCGGATTTTGGAGGAATCCAGGTATTCGGATTCGGATTCCGCAATATGCATGACAACCTCGGTGCCGCGCTCCTTTTTATCGGCAGGCTCTATGGTGTAGACCCCTGCGCTGTTGCAGGTCCAGTGAACCGCCGGGGCATCGGTGTAGGAACGCGTATACAGCTCTACCGTATCTGCAATCATAAAAGCGGAATAGAAGCCCAGTCCGAAATGACCGATAATGCCGGAAGCATTGGCATCGTTTTCGCCTTCGTACTGCTTGATAAAGTCCAAAGCGCCCGACAAGGCAATACTGCAAATATACTTTTCCACTTCTTCCTCGCTCATACCGATTCCGTTGTCCGAAACGGTCAGTGTACGTGCATCCCGATCAAGCGTTACGCGGATGGCGTAGGGAGCGCCGTCTGCGGGCTCGGGAATTTGTCCCAGAGAGACCAGACGTTTGAGCTTGGTAATGGCATCCGATGCATTGGAGACAATTTCCCGCACAAAGATGTCCTTGTCCGAGTAGAGCCATTTTTTGATAATCGGGAAAATATGCTGTGTTTCGACCGAAATACCGCCCTGCTTTTTGTTTTCCACGGTTTCGTTTGTTTCATTTTGATTCATGTTTGTTTTCCTCGCTTTCGTTTTTTTCTTCTTTTTCTTCTTTTTCTTCTTTTTCGTTTTCGTTCTCTTTTTTCTGTACCCGAGGTGCTTTATTCTTCTTTCTGCGGAAGATTTTGAAAAAGAGCTTTTCCATTCTTTCGCCGAACTTTAAAATGAGAGCCTTATGTTTTTTCAAATCTTCTTCGGCACTGACCAGGGTGTCTTTTGCGTAATAGTCGCCGAGATCGATTGAACAGCCCTTGGCGGCAAGTCTGCGTTCCGCAGAATCTTTGACCAAGGTAATAATGACGGCAAAGGTGGGAACGGCAATGACCATACCGACAATGCCGAACAAACCGCCCATGACCGTAATGGCGGTAACCACACAAAGGGGGCTGACGCCGATGTTGTTTCCGACGATGTGCGGACAGATGATGTTGCCGTCAATCTGTTGAATGACAATGACCAAAAGGATAAACAACCAGATTTTGGACGGATTGGTAATCAGGACAATGGCGCCGGTCGGAACAGCACCGATAAAGGGTCCGAGAATCGGAATGATATTGGTAATGCCGATAAAAGCGGCAAGCAGAATATTGTAATCCGAGATGCCGAAAATCTGGAAGATGATGTAGGTTTCCACCGCAACCAGTACCGAGTCAAACAGGCTTGCGCGAATGTAACCGCCAAAGGATTTGTTGACCATGGAGGTGATTTCGGAAATGCGTCGGTTGGTTTTTTCGGAAAAATAAGCGGTCCGCAGTTTCATGATTTGCGCCGAGCGCTTTTCTTTGGATGCCAACAGATAAAAGCCGATAATAACGCCGAGCAAAAGGTCCGCAAGGATGCCGACAACCGAGGAAAGAACAGAGAATCCCTTTCCGACCAGGTCCCCGACCGAATCCACACCGAGCAGCTTGCCCGCGATGCTTTCAAAGAAGTTTTCGGAGCCGTTCATCAAATTGTTGATGTAGTGCTTGATTTCCCGCGCGTTCAAATATTCTTTGGTTTGCGCGTTCTGATCAAAGCTTTGCATAATGCCGTTGACCTTGTTATTGACATAAGATACCGAGCTGTCCACGTAAAGTCCCCAATTGCTGAAAAAATCGCGGAAACTGCTAACCAGTTCGGGAATGATCAGCATGAGAACCAAAAACAGAATCAGCAAAATCGAAATAGCGGTCATCAAAAGAGAAAGTCCGCGGCAAAGATTGGGATGCTTGCGAATCAGCTTTCGAAAAACGACATATTCGAAAAAGCGCAGCAGGGGATTGGCAAGATATGCCAAAATCAGTCCGATGACCAGCGGTGTTAAGACATCGCCTATCATATTCACAAAGGTGCCGATGGTTTGGTTGTTTGCGATAATGTAAGCAACCACGCCGATTAAAAGAAGCACTGCCAGGGAAAGCAGCATGATGCCTGTATTGATTTTTTTCTTTTTTTTCAACAGTTCGGCATTTTCGGGTGCCGATGCGGTTTGGTTTGGCATGGATTCGCTTTCGGTTTTGTGTTTGTTTTCCTGCTCATTCATGACAGCATTCTCCCTTCGCAATTATCTTATGGGTGCTTTTATATAATATTTTATACCAAAACCGTTTATAAGTCAAGAGTATTTCTTCCGTTTTTTATTGCAGACCGTGATTTTTTGGATGATTTTTGTGCAAAAAAGAGGTTTTGTCCAAGAGATAACAGACCCGGAATGTTATTTTTTTGTAAAATGTGCGAAAAAAGGGCGGTTTACCTATTGAAAAAAAATAAAAATATGATATACTGGAAGAAAGCTCACATGTCGTTCGCGTTTTTTCGGGGCGCGAGCACGGAGAAGCAAAAAA
>CAZMAZ010000093.1:0-6929 GCA_964564255.1 uncultured Clostridium sp.
TTAACCGCATTTACCGCTATCATCCTGTTTTTGGTATGCGGCATCACAAAATGGAACGGACGCACCGCATGGAAACGGAACAAAAAACAATGGCTCGCACTGCTTTCGGTCATTTGGATCGGCTGCGGCTGTATCGCCTCTGTACCGACCGGACATACGGGTATTTTAACCACCTTCGGCAAGGTCGAGGATGTCACTTTGGAAGCGGGCTTGCACTTTAAGCTTCCGATTCAAGAGGTGGTCAGTATTGATAACCGTACCCAAAAATCACAGATCAACCTGACCGCATTTTCCAGCGATATTCAGGAGGTTACGGTTGATTATTCCATCAACTATCAAATTGACAAGAAAAATGCGCAAAACATTTATAAAACAATCGGAACCGGATACTATCAGGTGGTCATGGAGCCGCGTATTCAGGTTGCGGTTAAGAGCGTCATTGCCAAGTACACAGCGGAAAGCCTGGTAGAAAAGAGAGATGAGCTTTCAACCGAAATCACCGACATTCTGCGCGAAGAAATGAATGTATACAGCATTGAGGTGGTCAATACCGCCATTGAGAATCTGGACTTTTCCGATGCCTTTACCGATGCGGTGGAAGCAAAGCAGGTTGCACAGCAAAATATGCTCAAAGCACAGACAGAGCAAAGCCAAAAGACCATGGAAGCAAACGAAGCGGCAGAACGGCAACGCATTGCCGCCGAAGCGGAGGCAAGGGTAGCCATCATCAGCGCGGAAGCCGATAAGGAAGTTTTGCAAATTCAAGCCGACGCCGCGGAATATGCGGGGCAAAAGGATGCCGCCGTCAACAAGGCACTCGCGGAAACCTTGTCGGACACCCTGTTAAAATACTATGAAATCAAACAGTGGAACGGGATTCTTCCCTCTTACTTTGTCAGCGGAACCGATACGGTTTTGCCCATTCTCGGCGCAATCGATACCGAAACCGCCGAGCAAACAAACGAAGCAAACCAATCAAGTCAATCCGAACAGTAAAACCGCGTTTCGGTCATGAGCAGGCGCGCCTTCCCTCGGGAAGGCTTGCGCCTGCTCTCTCTACCTATTCCCGTCTTTTTTTCGAGAATCCATTGACAAATCAGAGCGGCAGTGTTATAATGGTAATCGGAAAGTCGGGCGCATTCGGCATTTTCAAAACAGTTCCGAACAACCCCATCCAGACTACATTCAAAAAAGAAAAAAGGAGAATCAAATATGGAATACGGATTACAGCTTTTCAGCGTCCGCGACACAACAGACAAGGATTTGCAAGGCACTTTGCGAGCAGTCGCCGAATTGGGATACCGCTATGTGGAATATGCGGGATTTTTCGGACACAGTGCCGAAACGGTTGCCGATTGGCAAAAAGAGTACGGTCTCCTGTGCTCTGGTACGCATTCCGGTTGGGCAGAACTTTGTCCGGAAAACATTGAAGAAACCATTCGCTATCATAAAACCATCGGCAATCCCAATTATATTATTCCGGGCGCCGACCTGTCCACACTGGAAAAAATCGATGCTTTCTGCGCCGTTATGAACGCCGCCAAGCCGCGTCTGGAGGCAGAGGGAATCCGTCTGGGCTATCACAACCACAGCCACGAATTTGTGCTCATGCCGTGGGGCTCCACCATTCATTCGGAGCTGGAAAAACGGTGTGACTGCGATTTTGAAATTGACACCTTTTGGGCTTTCAATGCAGGTGCCGATCCTTTGCAATTGCTTGACCGTTTGGCAGACCGCATTCACGTCATTCATCTCAAGGACGGCTTTAAGGGCGGTCGCGGAATGGCGCTCGGCGAAGGCGAAGCACCGGTTGCGGCGGTTCGTAAAAAAGCAATCGAGTTGGGACTTTTGATGGTCGTTGAAAGTGAAACGCTTTCTCCCGACGGCATCAGCGAGGTCGGCAGATGCATGGACTTTTTGCGCAAATGCGATGCCGCCGACTAAGACCGGAGACATCACATGATCGAGCTGTTATCCCCTGCCGGTAATTTTGAAAAAATGGAAGCGGCGTTGCGCTACGGCGCGGACGCCGTCTACCTTGCAGGTCGTGCCTTTGGCATGCGCGCCGCGGCTGACAATTTCACGGTTGCGGAAATCGCACGGGCAATCGAATATGCCCATGCCCGTCAAAAAAAGGTCTATTTGACGGTCAATACCATGCCGCATCCCGATGAATATCCCGCGCTTCGTCGCTTTTTGACCGAGCTTGGAAGCGCACAACCGGACGCCATGATTATCGCAGACCTCGGCGTTATCGCAACCGTACGGGAGCTGTTACCCGACATGGAGATTCACATTTCCACACAGGCAAGCATTGTCAGTGCCGCCGCCGCGCGTGCATATGTCGCACTGGGCGCCAAGCGTTTGGTGCTTGCGCGGGAATTGACCCTTGCCGAAATCAAGGCAATCCGTGCCGAGCTGCCGCAAGAAATTGAACTGGAGGCGTTTATCCACGGCTCCATGTGCGTTTCCTACAGCGGACGCTGTTTGCTCGCCAATGCCATCAACGGACGTGACGGCAACCGCGGCACCTGCACGCAACCGTGTCGATGGAACTATACACTGTACGAGGAAAAGCGCCCGAATATGCCGATTCCTATCGAACAAACAGAACTCGGAACCTTTATTTTATCTTCCAAGGATATGTGTATGATTGCACACATTCCGGAACTGATGGAAAGCGGCATCAATTCCTTCAAAATCGAAGGGCGCATGAAAAGCGCATACTATACGGCGGTGGTTACCAACGCATATCGAATGGCAATCGACGCCTATCTCGCAGACCCCGCTCACTTTACCTTCAATCCCGCGTGGACAGACGAGCTGGAAAGCGTCTCCCATCGCGAATACGGCACCGGCTTTTATTTTGACTCCCCTGCCGAAAATCCGCAACTGGTCAGCGCTTGCGGCTATTTGCGCGAAAAGGCATATTTTGCAACGGCAACGGCGTATGATGAAGCAGAAGCGGAAGCGCTCGCCGCATCCGGCGTTCCGATGGAAACACCGAGCGGGCGGCTTTATCGCTTTATTCAACGCAATAAGGTCTGTATCGGTGACGACGCGGAAATGATTTCTCCGGGGAAAATCGGTATCGGTTTTCAGGTCACGGAGCTTTACGCCCCCGACGGGCAACCGTTGCCCTCCGCCCCGCATCCTTCCATGATTTATTGGTGCCGTGTTCCCTTCCCCGTATACGAGGGGGACATTATGCGTGCCGCCGCATCGCGCGGCTTGCAGCTGCGCCCCGAGGAGAAGCCGACAGAGCAAAAAGCGTAATCCCGACGAGAAGGAGAAAAGAAGGGCATGCTCTTAACCGAATTTCTCAAAGCCTTGCTTTACGGTATTTTGGAAGGTATCACGGAATGGTTACCGATCAGCTCAACCGGGCACTTGATTCTGCTTGAAGCGTGGCTTCCCTTTGCTTTTTCGGACAATCCCGTTTTCCTTGCCGAATATCGGGAAATGTTTGATGTCGTGATTCAACTCGGTGCCATTCTTGCCGTCGTCGTTTTATATCGAAACCGTCTTTTCCCTTTTTTTCACAAAGAACCGCCCGAAAGGCGCAGGCAAGCACTGCGCCTTTGGGGCATGGTGCTGATTGGCTGTATTCCCGCAGGCATTGTCGGCACCGTCGGCGACAAGCTCCTTGCAAAAGCAACCGGAAAGGACATTGACGGATGGCTGTTCCACCCTTGGGTTGTCGCAGGCGCCTTGATTCTGTACGGCATTGCCTTTTCGGTCATTGAGCACCTGCGCAAAGATAAATGCCCTACCTTAACCGATCTTGACACACTGCAGCCCCGACAGGCATTTCGTATCGGCTTGTTTCAAACGCTTTCGATAATTCCCGGGACCTCCCGTTCCGGCTCCACCATTCTCGGCTCCATGCTGATTGGATTATCGCGTCCCGCCGCCACTGAATTTTCTTTTTTCCTTGCCATCCCCGTTATGGTGGGCGCCGGCGGCATTAAAATGCTCGGATTCTTCGATTATGTTACCGAATCGGCGGTTGCGGTCCCCGTCGAGGCATGGTGGATTTTAGCTGTCGGCTGTCTGACCTCCTTTTTGGTTTCTGCGTTTGTCATCCGTTTTTTGACCGATTTTGTCAAGCGTCACACATTTGTGCCCTTCGGCATCTATCGCATTTTGCTGGGCACAGCGGTCCTTTTGTATTTTCTGCTTTCATGAGGTTTTTGCATGCAACAAGAAAAATTGAGCATTCCTTACCCCGTCATTGTAGAGGGGAAGTATGATAAAATCACCCTTTCTTCGGTCATCGAAGCGCAAATCATCCCGGTCGGCGGCTTTTCGATTTTTAAAAAAAGCGAAACCGCCGCACTCTTGCGCCGTCTCGCGCAAAAAAGTAAATTGATTCTTTTGACCGACAGCGACGGTGCCGGTAAGCTGATTCGATCCCATCTGACCGGCATCCTGCCGCGCGACGCGGTCATTCAATTGTATACCCCGCAAATTTACGGCAAGGAACGACGCAAATCTGCTCCTTCCGCCGCGGGCTTTCTCGGGGTCGAAGGCATGGATGCGGCGCGTCTGCGTGCGCTCTTTCTACCCTACGCATCCGACCCCGCTTTCGCTCCTTTGTCGGAAAATCCCCTTTCCAAGCAGGATTTTTATCGCGACGGTCTGTCCGGTGCCGAAAACAGCTCTCGAAAGCGCGCGGCGCTCGCCGCCTGCTTTGATCTGCCGACCGATATGACGGCAAACGCCTTGCTTGCCGCTTTGCGCATGCTGTGCACCTACGAGGAATACCGTGCAGCGGTCGCGCGTGTCGAATCCGTGCCCGATTTTTCACAAAATCATCGCAAATAACGGAGAATTACGGCATTATGTCCCATCGCCTGTATGCAAATCTGCCTTCCTTTTCGGCGCACAAAACGCTTGCGCTGATTCACACCGATGCCTTGGCATCCAATTATACAATGCTCTCCGAAAGGATTCCCCGGTCGGTTCGCCGTATCGCCGTTGTCAAAGCCGACGCATACGGACACGGTGCCGCCGCCTGTGCCAAGGTGCTTTTGGCGCAAGGCTGTGATGCCTTTGCCGTTTCCTGTATTGAGGAAGCGGTGGCGCTGCGACGCGTTTGCGACCAATACGCAAAAAGCATCCCTTGCGCAGACCGAGCGCTGATTCTGATTCTCGGCGAAACACCGCCCGACCTGGCACCCGTGCTTGCCCGCTATCGGCTGACGCAAGCCCTGCTTTCGGCGCGCTATGCCGAGCATCTTGCCGCAAAAGCACAAAAAAGCGGCATTACCGTACATTGTCATGTTGCGCTGGATACCGGCATGAACCGTATCGGATACCCGGCACAGAGCGAGTCCGAGATTGAAGAAACAATCCAAAATCTGCTTTCCCTGCGCACCGTTTCCGCGCTTTCGGTTGACGGCATGTTCTCTCACTTTGCCGACGCGGACGGCCGCGAAGAATGCGTACTTGCCGCGCAAAGCCGCACGCGCTTGCAATTCGCGCGTTATCGCGCGGTTTTGACCGCTCTGGAGGCGGCGGGGGCACGTCCCGCGCTTTGCCATGTTTGCAACAGCGCCGCAACCCTTCGCTTTCCCGAAATGCATCTGGATGGCGTTCGTCTCGGCATTCTGCTGTACGGTGTCGCGCCGTCTGCCCATCTTTCGGTACCGCTTGCACCGGTTATGGAGCTGTGTACGCACATCTCTCATCTGCATTTGCTGTCTCCGGGTGAAGCGGTCGGCTACGGCGGTTGCTTTTCCGCTTCGACACCGCGAACCGTTGCCACCCTTCCCATCGGTTACGCAGACGGCTTTTTGCGCGCCTATTCCGGCGCAGCTGTCACCGTCCATACCAAAAAAGGCGCCTTCCCCGCACCGATTGTCGGTCGCGTCTGCATGGATCAATGTATGCTTGACACAACCGATATTCCCGCCGATGTCGGGGATACCGTCACAATATTCGGCGACAGGTCGGCGCATCTGCAGGCGCTTTCCGCGCATGCCGATACCATTCCGTATGAAAGTCTTTGTCTGATTTCGGCGCGCGTTCCGCGCTTGTATGTCAAATAATTTTTGCAAAAAAACACAAAAAGCGTCCGTTTCGGAAAGGAGTCCCGCCGTGCATACCCCCTATGAAAACAGAAGCCTTGATTTTTACGCGCACGATTGCCGCGACGGCAGTTCGCAGCTGGCATTCGGCGCGCATCTGCATTACCATATTGAAATCGTGTACATGATAGAAGGAGAAAACACCTGCGCCATTGATTCGGAAACCTATACCCTGCGGGCGGGGGATGTGCTGGTCGTCTTTCCCAACCGTGTGCATCGGTATGAGAGCAGCTTGTGCACGCTTCGTTACATCTTGCTGATTGTCAATCCGGAATTGACTCCGGAATTTGCCACGCTGTTTGCCAACTCGTCTCCGTCAACTCCCTTGATTCGTCACATCGGAAACGACCCTTCGGTTCGTGCGCTGTTTGAAGCATTGCTTCGGCTCGGTGCACATGACATTCCTTATCGCGACGCCGCCATCAAAGGATACCTTCTGGCACTGTTTTCCGCGCTCCTGCCCAAAATACAGCTGAGCGGCACAGGCGCCGGCGATTCCCGCACCCTGCAATCGATTGTCTCCTTCTGCATCCACCATTCCGCCGAGGAGCTGTCGCTCTCGATTTTGGAAGAAAATCTGCATTTGAGCAAATACTATATTTCCCATCTGTTTTCGGACAAGCTGGGAACAAAATTCAACGATTTTGTCAATTCTCTGCGCGTGTCCGAAGCCTGCCGCCTTCTGCGCGCCGAAAACGACATGACCGTCACCGAAATTGCAACTGTTGTGGGGTTCCCCACGCAACGCACCTTTAATCGCGCCTTCGCAAAGCAAATGGGCATGTCCCCGCGCGATTACCGTAAACAGCGGCGTTTCGGATCTGCCAACACCCTGCC
>CAZMAZ010000094.1:0-6927 GCA_964564255.1 uncultured Clostridium sp.
TTGCAACCTGCTTCATTTGCGCAACCGTCATACCGTGTCCGAATTCTTCTGCGGCAATCGCTTCCAAAACGTCACCGATGCACAGATCGCTGATTTCCAGCCGCGGCGGTTCTTTTCTGCCCCATCCGCGCTTGTTCTTTTCCTTTTGCAAATTTGCAAAATAAGATTCAAAGTCCTCATATTCGGTCGGTTTGCCGAAAATCTCCGCCAGTGCAAAGGACAACCGTTTCGCATACGCGTCGCGGAATTCGCCGATTTCGGGCATCATACCGTATGCACGCAAAAGCGCGTTGATGGCATCAATCAGGGAGATTGCCAGTTCATGCCGCTCTTCTGTCGTGCTGTTTCTGCCAAACCGTTCGCTCAGCACGGTTTCCGCAGATTCAATACGCAGGTCTTCCGCGCGTTTTGCACGGTTGGAAATGCCGCGCAAAAGAAGAATGATTGCCAAAATGACAGCGCACACGCCGATAAATATAAATGCTCCTATCGTAATCTGCCGTTGCCGTCTGCGCTCCTCTTCCAGTCGGGATTCTTCCGCAAGGAGGGATTCCACCTCTTCGGGCGTCAACTGGTCTCCGTTTTCGTCGGTATATACCTCTTGCTCGGTCGTTTGCTCGGTTGTCTTTTCCTCTGTGGTCACTTCAATCAGCGGGTCCTTTCCGATGTCGGTGCCCGGTGTTTGCGTTTCTTCGCCGTACATGGCGGCATAATAATAGGGTGTGGTCTCATATTGCACCCATCCGATTCCGTCATACCAAACCTCAATCCATGCATGGGCGTCGTAATCGTGCACATAGGTCCCCAGGGTAAACGGGTCTTTACGGGATGCACGTTCAAAATCGTGGGCGATATACCCTTCCGCATAGCGCGTCGGAATTCCGTATTCACGCAAAAGCAAGGCTGCCGCCGAAGCAAATTGCACGCAATAGCCCTCATGCGTAACCGTCAAGAAGTTTTCTATGCCGTCCAATGCGGGATCGGCATACGCGGCACTCTCCACTTCAAGGCTGTAGGTACAGCCAAGCCCGTTTTCCGTGTCAATGATATAATCAATCACGGCGCGCACCAGTTTGTCGCGCTCCTCGTATGTGCGAACATCGGTAGATGTGCGCATGCTTGCCACCTTTCGATCGGCATCGGTATATTGCAAAACCGCATCCGCCACTTCGCCGATAATCGTACTGTCCGCCGTTCGACTGTAGGTGCGGTATACAAAATCCGCATAGGCGGTTTCGGTATCAAAGTAGGTCTGCACCTCGGTCTGCTCTGCCGCTGTTGCCTCTGCATACCAATCCAGCATACTCTCTTCTCCGTCGGCAGTCAAAACCCCGTTTAGCCGAACCGACGTAATCGAAGGCAGTGTATAAACATTGGTATATACATCGGGTTGCTTTTGCGTTACCTGTATTGTCTCCAAAGAAAGAGTTCCTGCCGTATCCGAGAAAAGCACCCTTCCCTCTTTGAATACGGTCATGGTATTGGCATCATGCGTCGTTTGCAAAATCACGGTCGTGCCGTTCCGATAGGTTACGGTTGCTATTTGCGTCCGTCCGTCCACCGAAATTTCCGCACTCAAGGTATCTTCCGTATAAGACTGAATCAGCATCGCTTCCTTTTGCAAATTATAAGAAGCAATCGTCTGAGATAACGACTTTGCCCAATCTTTCTTCATGGTCGGCGCAAAGGTGACACTTGCATAGGTCGTGGGCGTGTCGGCTGTTTGCGTTTTGTAAAAACTTCTGCCGGTGTAAATGCCGTCAAAATAATTTACAAACGTCTTTTCGTCCGGCTCCAAAGACCCGTATTTAAGCACACCGCCGCCGTACCGATAAGCATAATCGTAATAGGAGGGCAAATACGCAAGCGAAGAACGGAGGTTGATTCGCCGCACACTGACAAGAAGTGCGGTAAATCCGAGATCGTCAAAGGACCTGACCTTGCCCGTGTAATCGGTCTTCCCTTCCGTTTCCGGGTCGTTAAGCAAAATGGAAATCCGATCGGCATAATTGTATTGGAAGAAATGTACCTTCATGCTTTCATCCGGGAAGGACTCGGCGCCGAACAGCGAACGGTATTCCCGAATGTTGTCAATTGCCTCGCTCCCGTCCTCTTCTACCTGCTTTTCCAGATACCAGGCGCCGTTCGTATAATCGGTCGCAACCCAGCCGCGGAAATACACGGGAAGATTGGAACGCGTTTGCACATGCATAATCTGTGTCCCGTCAAATTCCTGCTTTTTGGCTGTCGTATCATGCGGCGCAAAGGCTTCGGCATTGGATTCGTAATCCAAAAGGTCCAAGGTGGTCTCATCTCCCTGAAGCAATGCGGTCACAAACTCTCTTGCGTAGTTGAATTTGGCACTCAACCACGGAATTTCCAGTTTCTCGCGAATGGTTACGGCGGGAATCAAAATCACTGCCACAGACAGAACCAGCATAATAAAACCCGCGATGCCGCCGCTTGCCGCACGAGAGCGCGCGGTTGCACGATCGTATGCCGCCAAGGCGCGCACCTGCCTGCGATATTCTTTTTTCTCTTTTTTTGCCGCCGGCGTCTTCCCGCCCTGCCGAACACGTTCGGCAAGCGCGGCGGAAATCTGCGGACGCTCCTCGTCGGCAATCATCTCGGTTTGCATGTCATATTTTGATGACTGCTTAGCTTTTTGGGCATAAATTCTGTCATATGCAAAAACAACCAAAACCGCGACAAAGGCTACCAAAAGCAAGGAAATACCGACCGTGCCGCGCGAAATGTTCATGGTGAAAACCGTCACCAGAATTCCCGCGCAAAGAACGGCAGGCGGAATCAAACGCACCTTGCGAAGTAAAAACGGAACCAAAAAGAGGGCAAAAGCGGTTGCCAGGAGCAAAAGCCCTGTCGTTTTATATGCCGCTTCGCCGTATCCGGACACCGTGCGGATGTCCACACGAAGCTGTTCCATCAAAGCACTTCGGTAATTGTTTGCCGCAAGGCGCGCCAGCACACTGTTATAAAGCGTTTGCGCCGAACCAATCAAAAAACCGAAATAATCGGGTTTTGTCAAGAAAGCATACAGCATCCATGCCGCGGTGCAACCGCCGCCGATTGCCGTATATTTGCCCCCGAGCCAAACAAGAGAGACTACCGCTACAATCAAAAGCGTCCCGCCGACAAGCGTTCCCGTGTCGGCTTGCGTTTCTGCCGCATATTGCGTCGATCCCGCCTTTTGCAGTTCAACCGCCGTTTGCCCCATGTTAAAGGCATCGCACAAGAAGACAGTCAATCCGAGCACCAGCACCCAAATGACCAGAATCCGACAAACCGTTCCGACAATACGGAAGGAGAGACTGCGATTACTGCGATCGGGCGGACAAATCAGCGGACGACGGTCGGGTGGCAACGCATCGGCGTGCTTTCCCTTCTTCTTTTGCTTTTTATCCTGCTTTTTTGCCTGCTTCTTTTGCTTTTTTTCAAGGTCCCTGTTGTCCTTTCCCTTGCGCTTTTTCTGCTCTTGCCGCTCTTGCGGCTCTTGTTTTTCCTGCTTTTCTTGCGTCAAGTGATCAGCCATGTGCCGTCACCCCCTCTCCCTCTGCGACAATTTCAAATGCGCCCGCCTCGGCTTTCCCGTCGCTTTCGGGCAAATACGCCTGTCGCAGAATCAGACCGTTCTCTGCCAACTGTTCGCGACAGCTTTCCAGATACAAGGTACGTTCCTCCGGTACAGCATACCGCTTGCGCGGTTCATAGAGCAAAACCTCGGATGCCCCGAAATCCGCGCCTTCGCAAAGTCCGGGAATCCTGCACAAATCCGCAATCGATGCGCGGTCCAATGAACCGGTCACAAAAATTTGCTTACTGCTTTCCCCGTTGTCCGCCATTGTCGAAAGGCGAGAAAGCGAATCATCGACGGCGCAAAGCGGTACGGTGGCAAATTGTTTGAAAATCAGGTCAAAATCCTCTGCCGAGGTCAATCGGCAAGCAAAAGCGCCCGCCGCAAAACGCCTGTCAAACCAGAAAAGAACCACTTGTCTGCCGTCGCTAAGCTCGCGCAGAACGGTTGCAACGGTCAATTCGACCACGCCGTCTGCCAGATATTCATTCATATCTCGGTAGTATTCTGCGGATGCAAGCACCTGTGCGCGAATGTCCCGACTCATTTGCCCTTCTTTGGTCACATTTTCTCGGATTGTCGCAAAACCGGCAGGCGGTTCGGTCGGATAATGCATCGCAAAATCACAGAAAACATAGGTCACATCGGCGGTTCCCGTATTGTATTCCCGCACAATGAAGTCCTCGGATTTGGAGGAAAGTTTCCAGTGAATCGACTTCAATGCATCGCCGCTTCGGTACTCGCGAATGTCGCTGACCTCCAACTTGTCGTAAGAAATGGGAGACTTGACCGTGCGCTTCGCCGAATCGGCAACCGCATCGGTTGACAAATTGCCAAACTGCAACCGGCGCGGCATAACCGAAACCGTTTGCAGATTTTCCGCCTCCACACGCACACAGAACAAACCGAGAAAATCATACACGTAAAAGCAACGCACGCCAATCTCATAAGTCCCGCGGAAGCGGAAGGATACCGTATTGCGCACGCGATACTGCGACAGCGGTGAAACGGCAAGGCAGACGGTACGGTCGGCACAGCGCACACTGTCGGACTGCGGCAAGCTGATTTTGGCTTTGATAAAGGGATACGCAAAAATGAAATGATTATCGATATAGAATTCGTATGTGCAGAGCTCCCCTTTTTCCACTGTGCAGGAATCCGAAACCATGTGCACAGTAAGGGCGCTTTTTGCACTCAAGGTGTAAAGAAGCGAAACAGGCGGCATCAACAGCAAAAACAAAAAGCAGATATAGGACGCCACATTTGCAAGCGCCTGCGTAAAAAGCAGAGCCGCCGCCAGCAAAAGCAGATAAATCGGAAAGCGGGAGGTGGTTTTGATCGTTTTTTCTTCTTTTTGCTTTCTTTTATCCCCCTTATCACCCTTCGCCCCGCGGCGTCCGACAACACGGTTGCGCAAAGAGGTGATTGCACGGTTTCTCCAAAGCAAATCGAAAATTCCCTTTTCGTGCGCAAGCGGTTCGGTTTTGGAAAAATGCAGTAAATAGAAGAGCAATACGCACAAAAATCCGAGTACGCCGACAGCGGCGAGCGCTATGGCAGTGCCTTTTGCCGTCAGGGTATAGACACTCTGATTGACCGAGTTTGCCATCAGCGTCGTAAGGTATTTTTCGATTGCCACGTCGCTTACGCACCCCAGCAAACAGCCGATACCGAATCCGCCGCAAAACCGTAAAAGTTTACCTGCCGTTTTGCGCCCGCATGCGGTCAAATTGCCTGCCGCCAAAAGGAGAATCGGAAGAGCGGTCAAAAACAGAATCAAATAGCCGATTGCCCCCAAATCGGCAAACACGCGCAAATACAGCGTCTCGGCGGTCATGGAACCGACAAAGCTCTCCAGCGTTTGCATGGGGGCAGGTGTCCCGCCGAAAAAGTAGGCAAGCAGGGTGGATGCGCGGATCTGCACCGGTTGCAAAAATTTGGGATGCTCTTCGGAAACCGCCAAAGTCAGCGGCACAGTCAAGGCAAGAATCAAAGCGGTCAGCGTAAAGAGTAAAACGGCAATCGGCAACAATATCCCTGCATGTTTTTTGCAAAAGGCACCGATCGGTTGCAGCATATTGCCGCTTTTTTTCGATTTCTTTTTCTTTTGCGGCTTTTTCGGCTTGCTTTCAAATTCGTATCCGCAGGCAGTGCATCGCTTACTGCCGAGCGGAGACACGGTGCCGCATTGCGGACATTTGACGCCGACCGATACACCGCAGTGCATACAATATGCCTTCCCTGCCGGTATGACACTTTCGCAGTTTGGGCATGTTCGTTTTCCTTCCATGAATCATTCCCCCGCCGTCGCTTACCGTTTTCCCTGATAGGGAACCTCGGTTGCACGCAAAATTTCGCCCAAAATTTGGTCTGCGGTGTTGCGTGCCAGCTTGGCTTCCTGTTTGAGCAACAGTCTGTGCCCAACGGCATTTCGAAAGACGGCTGCCACGTCGTCCGGAAGGACATAATCTCTGCCGCGAATAAAGGCATACGCCTGCGACAGGTGCAAAAGCGCAACCGATGCACGCGGCGACGCCCCCAGGGAAAGTGCCCCGTGTTTTCTGGTTGCACAAACCAGATCCACTATGTATTTGTACAGAGCATCGTCCAGCTTTATTTCGGATACCAGCCCTCTAATCTCACGGATTTCTTCCACCGTAAGCTGCGGTGTAACGGCATCCAACGGATTTTGTCCACGACGTGCTTTGATAATACCGATTTCCTCTGCGGCAGAAGGATACCCCATGTGCAGCTTCAGCGCAAAACGGTCCAGCTGTGCCTCGGGAAGCGGGTAGGTTCCGACGTATCCCGTCGGGTTTTGCGTAGCAACCACCATAAAAGGATTGGGCACCGTATAGGTCACACCGTCTACCGTTACCTTGCCCTCTTCCATGGCTTCCAAAAGCGCCGACTGCGTTTTGGGAGAAGCGCGGTTGATTTCATCTGCCAAAAGCAAATTACACATGACAAGTCCTTCGCGAAATTCAAATTGTTCTTTCTGCCTGTTGTAGATATTAAATCCCGTGATGTCGGACGCCATGACGTCGGGGGTAAACTGCGCGCGCTTGAATGTAAGACCGGTAACCTTGGCAAGGGCGGCGGCAAGCGTGGTTTTTCCCGTGCCGGGAACGTCCTCAATCAAAACATGAGAGCCTGCAAGCATGGCGGTGACAAGCATAATCACCTCGGTGCGCTTGCCGACGACCACCTTTTCTACCTCATCGATGGCGGAAATGACTTTTTTGTGGGCATTCTCATATGCGGGACTCAGACCGGGCTGTTGCTGTTGCTGTTGTTGGTTGCTCATGACACGATTCCTTCTTTCCTGTTTTTTG
>CAZMAZ010000095.1:0-6870 GCA_964564255.1 uncultured Clostridium sp.
TGTGTCATTCTGAGCGTAAACGCTGTCAAGCGTTCGCGAAGAATCTCTTTCATTCTACCCCCGCCGAGATTCTTCACGTTGCTTGGAATGACACGGCGGGGGGCGCCGGCGGTGGATGAGGTGTCTATCAAACAATTTGCAATCCCCCGCCGCTATGACATAACGAAAAAGGCTGTTACAGACAAAAATCTGCAACAGCCTTTTTCCTATGACCTCCCGCTATGCGCGGTTAGGAAGCCTTTTTGCGAAAGAGATAGGTCTTACTTTCCTGCCGACGCAAGAGGCGGACGATATTTGCACGGTGCCGCAAAATCAAAAGCAGAGCGGAAAGGGTGCAAAAGAGCAACGACCAGCCGGAGGCGGGGGAAAGAAGCGCAAGCGAAACCGGGCAAACCAATGCCGCCGTAATCGAAGCGAGCGACATATAGTGGACGGTAAAGAGCAGACCCAGAAAGACAACGGCGGCAATCAGCCCCATGCGCCAATCCACAAACCAAACTGCGGCGGCGCCGGCGGTAAAGGCTTTTCCACCCTTGAAGCCGTAGTAAATCGGGAAGGCATGCCCCAGCATGGCAAAGAAGCCGGAGAACGCCGCACCGAATTGCCACATATCAAAGAACCGGCGGAACAAAAGGGCACTTACAAGAACCGGCAGAGCCGTTTTGGCAAGGTCCAGCACAAAGACAAACCAAGCAACACGACTGCCGAAAACGCGTTTGAAATTGGTAAAGCCGGGATTTTTACTGCCGTAATCGCGAATATCTTTGCGATAAATCGCCTTTGACAGAATAATCGCCGCATTGATGCCACCGCACAGATACGAGATGACGGCGGACAGTCCGAGAAGAAGATACATATTCATGGGAAAATCCTTTCACCGCAAGGGAGATTGCTCCGACGCATCGGGGAAAGCGCGATCCTTCATGACCGCAAACAGACTGCGCAAACGAATGCGCACGGCGCCGAGATTGGTGATTTCGTCGATTTTGATTTGCGTGTACAGCTTACCCGACGGCTCCAAAATGCCGCGCACCTCGTCCGAGGTGATGGCGTCCACGCCGCAACCGAAGGAGACCAGCTGCACCAGCTGCATGTCGGGCTGAGAAGCCACGTATTTGGCGGCGGCGTACAGGCGGGAATGGTATGCCCACTGATTGAGCACGGTAGTGCGGAATTTCTGCACATTGTGGGAAATGCTGTCCTCGGTCAAAACAACCGCGCCGAGGTCGCAAATCAAACGGTCGATGCCATGGTTGATTTCGGGATCGATGTGATAAGGTCTGCCCGCAAGCACAAGAATGGGGAGCCCCTGTTCTCTTGCCGCCTGCACATAGCGCTCAGCCTCCAGGCGGAGCGCCGCATGGTAACGGTCGTAGGCGGCATAAGCGGCTTCGGCGGCGATTTTGACCTCTTTTTCGGTAAAGTTTGCAAAATGCTTGCACAAAAGCGCGTGCATATGCGAAACAAAGGCTTTTCGATTGTGAATACCGATAAAGTCGCTGACCAGGGGAATGCCGTCGAAATTCTTGACATTGGCATCAATGACCTTGGGGTAGTAGGCGACAACAGGGCAGTTATAATGATTGTCTCCCAGCCCTTCGTCCACATTGTAGGTCATGGAGGGATAATAAATGTAATCGGGCTTTTCCTTTATCAGCCAATCGATATGCCCGTGCAAAAGTTTTGCGGGATAGCAGACCGTATCCGAGGGGATGGTGGAAATGCCTTGCTGATAGAGCTTGTGCGAAGAGGGGGGCGAAACCAGGACATTATAGCCCAGTGCGGTAAAGAGGGTATGCCAGAAGGGAAGCAGGTCGTAGAAATTGAGTCCCATCGGCAGACCGACCGTTTTTTTATTGGGATCGCGCAGGTTTTTGCGATAAGCGTTCAGAAGATTGTTTTTGTATTCGTACAAATTCATGGGGGCGCGTGCCTTGCCGGTTTGCAGGGGGCGCTCGCAACGGTTGCCCGCAATGTATTTGTGCCCGCCGTCAAAGGTGTTGACCGTCAAGCGGCAATGATTATTGCATCCGCGACAGGTAAGGGCGCGAACCTCATGGGTAAAGCGCGCAAGGGCAGAGGCATCCGAAACGGTGCTTTGCGTCTGCTTGCCGCAGTGCTGCATGGCATAGAGTGCCGCGCCGTAAGCGCCCATCAGACCCGCTATGTGCGGACGAATGACATCCTTGCCGATTTCCTTTTCAAAGGCACGCAATACGGCATCGTTGAGGAAGGTACCGCCCTGCACGACGACATGCTTGCCGAGCGTGTCGGGGTTGGCACAGCGAATTACCTTGTACAGCGCGTTTTTCACCACGCTGACAGACAGACCCGCCGAAATGTTTTCCACCGAAGCACCGTCTTTTTGCGCCTGCTTGACCGAGCTGTTCATAAACACCGTGCAACGGGAGCCGAGATCGACCGGACGGTCGGCAAGCAGACCTGCCGCGGCAAAATCGGTAACCGAATAGCCGAGCGCGCCCGCAAATGCCTGCAAAAACGAACCGCAACCGGAGGAGCAGGCTTCGTTTAAGAAAATGTTGTCGATGGCATGGTTGCGAATGCGGAAGCATTTAATGTCCTGCCCGCCGATGTCAATGATAAAATCAACATCGGGGCGGAATTTTTCCGCCGCGGTAAAATGCGCAATGGTCTCCACCACGCCCATATCCAGATGAAAGGCGGCGCGGATAATGTCTTCGCCGTATCCCGTAACGGCGGAGGAAACAATGTGAATATTCGGATATTTTTGATAAAGCTCCTCCAAATAAGCGCGAATCAACGGCACGGGATTGCCGTTATTGGGCTGATAGGAAGGGAAGAACAGGTTGCCGTCGCGGTCGCAAAGAACCGCTTTGACGGTTGTGGAGCCCGCATCGATTCCCAAAAACATTTCATCGGCGGGGGCATCCAGTGTGCGAATGCCGCAGGAATCCTTTTGGTGCCGTGCGACAAAGGCGTCGTATTCCGCGCGGTCGGCAAACAGCGGCTCGCAAGCGCGATAGGCACCGCCCGAAAAACGGGAGGAAATGCTCTTTGCCAGCTCGGCGGGAGAAATAATCGTATCCCGGTCGGCATTGGCTTCCTCGGCAGGCAGACCGTACAGCGCGCCGAGTGCCACAAAATACAGAGAATTTTTCGGCAAAACCCCGCGGGTGCCGAGCACCTTGTCAAAGGCGCGGCGCAGTTGTGAGAAGAAGGTCAAGGGACCGCCGAGATAGACGATATTGCCCGAAATGGGACGTCCCTGCGCAAGTCCGACCACGGTTTGATTGACCACCGCATGGAAAATGCTGGCGGCAACGTCCTCCTTACGCGCTCCCTGATTGAGAAGCGGCTGAATGTCGCTCTTGGCAAATACGCCGCAACGGGAGGCAATGGTGTATATTTTCTTTTGCTTTTGCGCAAGCGTGTCCATATCCTCGGGGGAAACCTGCATCAGCTGTGCCATTTGATCGATAAAAGCACCCGTGCCGCCTGCGCAGGAGCCGTTCATGCGCACCTCCAGACCGCCGGTCATAAACAGTATCTTTGCGTCCTCGCCGCCAAGCTCAATGACGGCGTCGGTGTCGGGTAACAGGCGTTTTACCGCCGTGCGGGTTGCGTAAACCTCTTGGACAAAGGGAATGTGCAGAGACCCGGCAAGCCCCATGCCGGCAGAGCCGGAGAGGGCAAGCATCATGTGCTCTCCCGGGAATTTGGCATCGATTTCGGACAGCATGACCGACAAGGTTTCGGCAACGCGGGAGCGGTGACGGCGATAGTCGGTGGCAAGCAGGGTGCCTTGCTCGTCGGCAATGGCGTATTTGATTGTGGTGGAACCGATGTCCAGACCGATTCGTTTCATTGCGCCTCGCCTCCTTCCCGTGCCAGTGCAAGCATCAGCTTGATTCTGTTTTCCTGATTGACCGGAGATGCCCCCGCATCAAAGTCGATCGGGCAGATATTGGCTTGCGGGTAGTATTCCTTGAGCTTACGGATAATGCCTTTTCCCACAATGTGATTGGGCAGACAGCCGAAGGGCTGTGCGCACACAATGTTGTTGTAGCCTTTTTCAATCAGCTCGCCCATTTCCGCCGGCAAAAGCCATCCTTCTCCCATTTTCACGCCGCGGTCCAAAACATGTGTGGAGATTTCGCAGAGCTCGGAGAAAGAGGCGGGCGGCGCAAACTGCGGATAATCGCGCAAAACGTCAAGCATAATGCCTTCCAGGCGGCGGACAATGTCCCCCGCGGCGGAAGAAAAGGTCTTTGTGGCGCGACTGCCGCCGTAATACAAATAGTCGGTTTCCTTGTTATAAAACATAAAACGCAAAAAGGAAAGGACACCGGGCACCATGTATTCGCACCCTTCGGAAAACAAAAATTCTTCCAGATTGTTATTGCCGAACGGGGAGTATTTGACATAAATTTCACCGACAATTCCCACCTTCACCTTTTTGATTTTTTTGGTCGGAATGGCAGCAAAATCGGCAGCGATTCGCTTCAGATTTTCCCGAATCGCACCGGGGAGCAGACCGTGATTTTTGCTGAATTGGTCGGCAAGCTCCTTTTCCCATTTGGCAACGGTCGCAAGCGTCTGTCCTTCCACCTCTTCGTAAGGGCGCACCTGATTGCGCAAAAGCATCAGCATATCTCCGTAGAGAATCGCCATCAAGCCCTTTGCAAGGAAAGAAGGAGTGACCTTAAATCCCGGGCACTCTTCTATTTTGTGGAAGCTGAGCGAAATGACCGGCACATAGGACATATCCATATTGTCGAGTGCCTTTCGAAGCAACCATATGTAATTGGAGGCGCGGCATCCGCCGCCGGTTTGAAATTGGATCAGCGCGGTTTTGTGCGGGTCATAATCGCCGCAGCTGATGCCGTAGAGCTGTTGCCCCAGCATGCAGATGGCGGGATAGCACAAATCGTTGTGCAGATTTTCCAGACCCTTGTCCACCACCTGCTTGCCGGTATAATGCAAAATGTCCAGGTGGTATCCTTGCATGCGGAAGACTTCCTTAACCAGCTCCATATGGATGGGGAAAATGTCGGGCGCAAGGATGGTGTAATCCTTTTTCATTTCCTTTGTAAATACAGAATACATGGAATTCCTTTCTCGGATTGCGTTATTCCGCAATCAATATATAATCGTAAACCTCCTGACCGCCGTCAATGCGGTAAATTTCAAGGGAGGGGAACTGCTCCTGCAGAGCAGCATGCAATGCCTCGGCTTGTGCCGCGGTGCTTTCGGCGCCGACAATCAGAATCAGAATATCGCGCGAGGCAAGTCCCATTTTGTGACCGAGCTTGCATGCCGCGGCATTTTTGTCGGGGTCTTCGGCAAGCATGGTTTTTCCCGAGAAGCCGACATAGTCGCCCTCCCGAATCTCCACGCCGCTCATATGGGCATCGCGCACGGCGCGGCTGACAAGACCGGTTTCGACGCCTGCGATGGCATCGCGCAGATTCTGCATAATCTCGTCGGTGTTTTCAGAGCTAAAGTCCAGCATGGTCAGCGCCGCATAGCCGTCGCCGATGGAATTGGACTCCAAAACGCGTACATCGGCTTTGTCATAGAGCTGTGCCGCCTGCTGTGCCGCCAGACGAATATTGCCGTTATTGGGCATGACAATAATGGTGTCGGCATCCAGCGATGCAAAGGCGTGCAAAAAGTCTTCGGCGGAAGGGTTGTTGGTCTGTCCGCCGTCCACAATGACATCGGCGCCGAGGCTCTTGAAGGTTTCGGCAATGCCTTTTCCGGATGCGACCGCAATGACGCCGTATGCCTTGTGCTCCGCCTTGTGCGGACCTTTGTCCGAAAAGTCGTCCCGCACCACGGTTTCGGTGTGTTGCAGTGTCATGTTTTCGATTTTCAGGGTGAGAAATTCACCGTATGCCTGGCAGTGGGAAAGAACCTCTCCCGGCGTCAGGGTGTGGACATGAATTTTGACCACAGAATCGCTCTTGACCGCCACAATGGAGTCGCCCACCGTTTCCAGATACGCAATCAGCGCGTCCAAATCAAAGCGGTCGGGATCACATTTTTGGTCCTGCAGTTGCAGGAGAAATTCGGTGCAGTAGCCGTAAATCATAACGCTTTCGCGATTGAACTTTGAAAGGTCGGGCGCATTTTTGGCGCCTGCCTGCGATGCGGCGGAAACCGCAGGGGCTTGCCCGCGCAAAACGCGCAGCATGCCTTCGATGACATAAACCAGACCGGCACCGCCGCTGTCCACCACGCCCGCTTCTCGCAAAGCGGCAAGCAGGTCGGGGGTGCGATCCAGAGACAGGCGAAGCTCACGCTCAAAATCCGCAAAGAAGGATTCGACCGTGCTTTCCTCGGTAATTCTGCCGCATGCATATTCGGTTGCCTCACGCGCAACGGTCAAAATGGTTCCTTCAACCGGCGTACCGACCGCACCGTAAGCACGGCGCACACCCGAACGGAACGCCTCACCGATTGCCGCGACATCCGCTTCCTCACGCCCGGCAAATCCCATGGCGATGCCCGCAAACAGCTGGGACAGAATGACGCCGGAATTGCCGCGCGCGCCGAGCAACATGCCGTGCGCGATTTTATCCGATTGGGTGGAGAGAGAAGAGGATGCCTCGTCGGCGGCGGCAGATACCCCGCCCTCGATGGTCATACTCATATTATCACCGGTGTCGCCGTCCGGGATGGGAAATACGTTCAAATGATTGACAATTTCGGCGTTGGCGCGCAAATCCTCTGCGCCGCCGCAAACCATTTCGCGAAATTGAATGCCGTTAATCTTGTTTCCGGTCACTGCCATGTGCGGATTCTCCTTTTTTGTTGTATGAAAGATAGGTGATCGTAAATTACGTACAAGCGGTTACGGTATCGTTTTTATCCGATACGGTAGGT
>CAZMAZ010000096.1:0-6862 GCA_964564255.1 uncultured Clostridium sp.
TTTATTCTGTCCGCAGTGCTTCAACCGGGTCTTTCTTGGCGGCGATACGGGAAGGAATCAATCCCGCAATCAAGGTAAGTCCCACACTGATCAGAACCAAAGTAACACCGCCGATCCAGGGAAGGGTAGCGTAAATGGTTTTGATTCCCGAAAGGGATTGCACAATAGCGGAAATCGGTATGCAAAGCAGAACCGTAATGCCGATCCCTATTACACCCGCACAAAGTCCGATAATCATGGTTTCGGCATTGAATACGCGGGAAACATCCCGTTTGGAAGCGCCGATCGAACGCAAAACACCGATTTCCTTGGTGCGTTCCAATACCGAAATATAGGTGATAATGCCAATCATAATCGAAGAAACAACCAAAGAGATGGAAACAAAGGCAATCAAAACATAGGAAATAACATTGATGATGGTGGTGACCGAGGACATGATCAGTGCCACATAGTCGGTATACGAAATTTGGTCCTCTTTGTCTTTGCTGTCATTGTATTCGGTAATAATGTCCGCAATGGCATCCTTGTCTTCAAAGGTGGTGGCGTAGATGGAAATACCGGAGGGTTGTTCCGGGTCGACAACGCCGAGCAGCTTCAAATTGTTTTCGTAAGTGGATTTGGAAACCGTAGAAGGTGCATAACCGTCGTAGAGCGCAAGAAGCGTTTGCTCATCGGCATCGGCAAGCAGGCTGTCAAGCATAGCGGCAATGTTTTTGTTAATCTGGTCGTCGGTTGCGGCAAATTGACTTTCCAGTACCGACTCCGCCTGTTTTGTCATGAGCTTGTCAAACAAAACCGAAATTTCCTCTTCACTCATTTGCGCAAGCATAGCGGAAATCTGTGCATCGGTCAGCTCCATTTCCGTTTTCAGTGCATATGCAACAAACAGCGATTTATTGTTTCCAAACTGCGGCATGAGTGCTTCGGTCAACCTGCCGATGGCAGCTTGCAGGGTTTGGTCATCGGGCTTTGATGCTTCTTTGCGAATTTCCTCTTTTTTATTTGCGGCATACTGTTCGGAAATCATTTCCCGCAGTGCGCTTTCTACCATATTATTGAGTTCTTCATCGGTATAAGTGGCAAGATATTCGCGAATGGTTGCTTCGGAAACCCCCATTTTTTCGGCATACTGTGTGGCGATGGTGTCTTCAAGCGAAGCACGGTCGCCGAGCTCTTTCATGTATCCCGCAACCGTTGTATCCAGGTAAGTTTCATCGGGCTTGGAAATATAATCAAGATAAATTTCCGCTTTTTTGGCATCGTCCAGAGACTGCAAATAGGAAATAATCATTTGTTTCTTTTCCGTATCGGTCGGTTGCGATTCCAAAACAAAGGGAAGACCGGTTAAAATATCATAGTTGCGATTTTCCTCTTTGGTTTGCTCTTTGACAATGTCCGCTTCGGCGGTGTTTGAAATAATGTAATCGGTCAGTGCACTTGTATAGGCAAGCGAGCCGGAAATCATGGAAGCCGTGGAATCGGGCGACGGACGCACAATCCCGACTATCTTGAGCTCGGGTGCGTTGCGAACCGCCATTTCCAGCAAATCGGCATTGTCCTTGATGGAATCGTAGGTTTGGGTTTCCGCATTGTACTTATAGTAATCGGTACTCAGCAAAAGTTTGAAGCGAATATTGCAAATATCCTCGTAGGTCCAGGATTGTACCGAGCTTTCGTATTCCTTGTCAAGCAGAGCACTCATCATCAAAGATTCCATTTCATCGGTGGTCATCAGACCGAGTGAATACAGGGTAATGTCGGAAATTTCGTTGTTTTTGGTCATAACCAAAACCACTTCATCGTAAGCGGTCGGCCAATTGCCGTGCACCAGCTCGTACTGTTCACGCACAAGCCCGGAAACGTAGTCGGGAGTCGAGCCGTTGTTGCCGCGATCCTCCGGGAGAATTTCCGACCAAACCGTCATTCCCGACATACTGCCCGACATTTCGCCCATCATTCCGGTCATGCCGGAGGTATTGTACAATTTATCAAAAATTTCACTGATGTCCGAGCTTGCATAGTCCCCGTTTTTGTCCTTGACATAAATGTTAAGGTCAATATCGTATTGATATTGAATGCTGGAAACATGATCGGCAAGCTGGTTGTTTTTGTAATCGTCCAAAAGTTCCTGCTTGAACAGTGCCAGATTGTTTTCATCCTTACCGACATTGGACACCGAATGCAACAGGTCGTACATAACAGAGCTGGAATATACCTTTCCGTCTTCGTGTTTCTCCCCGGATTGCTCCTTTGAGCCCATAATCGAGGAAATCATGGCAGAAAGATCGGTGGTTTCTTTTTGAATGGTAATCGGGTAAGAGGCAAGCGTCTGCCGCTGAATATCATCGATGTAGTTTTCAATTCCGTTTGACAAGGAAAGAATCAGTGCAATTCCGATAATACCGATACTGCCCGCAAAGGCGGTCAGGAAGGTACGTGCTTTTTTGGTAAGCAGATTGTTCATGGAAAGCGCCATGGCAGAGAAGAAGGACATGGAAGGCTTTTTATGTGCCTTGCCGCTGTAGGTTTGCGCGGCGATTTCTTCCGCAGTTGCGTGATAAGGATTGGTATCACCGGTAATCTGTCCGTCAAGCAGGCTGATAATACGCGTGGAATATTGCTTGGCAAGCTCGGGATTGTGTGTTACCATGATAATCAGCTTGTCTTTGGAAATGCTTTTGAGGATCTCCATAATCTGCACGCTGGTTTCGGTATCCAATGCGCCGGTCGGTTCATCGGCAAGCAGAATATCGGGATTGTTGACCAGTGCACGTGCAATGGCAACGCGTTGCATCTGTCCGCCCGACATTTGGTTGGGACGTTTGTGTATTTGGTCTCCGAGCCCCACGCGCTCCAGTGCTTCGATAGCACGTTTTCTGCGTTCCGTCTTGGAAACGCCCGAAAGGGTTAAGGCAAGCTCCACATTGGAAAGAACGCTCTGGTGCGGAATCAGATTGTAGCTTTGAAAAACAAATCCGATGGAATGGTTGCGATAGGTATCCCAATCCGCATCTTTATAAAGTTTTGTGGAAACGCCGTTGATGACAAGATCGCCTTCCGTGTAACGATCCAAACCGCCGATGATATTGAGCAGGGTAGTCTTTCCGCAGCCGGACGGTCCGAGAACAGATACGAATTCGTGCGCACGGAAATCGATATTGACCCCGCGCAAAGCATGCACTTCCGTGTCGCCTGCGTAATAGTTCTTTACAATGTTTTTAATCTGCAGCATAGTACCTCCGTATAGTAATCAAAATTCCGTATAAAAATATAAAATAATGGTATCACAAGAAAGTGAAGATTCTGTGATACCATTGTAAAAAGTGCGCGTATTATAAATTATTCTTTCTCGTCAAGCAAAAAAAGCTTAATCATGCGAATGTAAGAGTCGACACCGTCCTGTCCGTTCACTACCTCTCCAAGCGCAAAAAATTGTCCGTTTTGATCCCGCAGGCGGAGCCGTTGCGAAACAGGGTAGGAAAGTCGCAAATCTGTCTGCTTAACCGAAACGCCGTTTCGTATGCGTGTTTTAAAACGGTCCGGCAGATCGCACGCGGGCAGGTCGGCAAAAAGCGTTTCGGTGGGGCGCAGACGGCAAATCCGTTCGGGCAGGGAAAGCGCATCCAATTGGTCCGCCGTAATGCAATCGGAAAGGGAAAAGCCGCATGCCTCTGTTCTGGTCAGCGTTGCCATAACGCCGCCGCAGTGCAATGCCTCTCCAATATCGGCACAAAGCGTGCGAATATAGGTGCCGCCCGAGCAGGCAATATCCAAAATATAATCGATCGGCGAGGCGGTTGGGGTAACCGATAAATCGTAAATATGAATGGGGCGCGATTGTCGCTCTACCGTAATACCGCGGCGCGCCAAATCACACAACTTTTGTCCGTTCTGCTTGAGCGCACTGTACATGGGCGGCACCTGCATGCCGGGTCCGATGAAGGCGCGACATGCGGAGAACACCGCTTGCGCATCCGGAATATGATCCGACTGCCGCAAAACGGTCCCGGTTATGTCCTGCGTATCGGTTTCCATCCCCAAGCGCAGGGTTGCGCGGTATCGTTTGCGATCATGCGAAATATATTCGCATGCTTTGGCGGCGCGTCCCACCAAGACGACCAAAACACCCTCCGCCATCGGGTCCAGTGTTCCCGCATGTCCGATTTGTCGCGTTCCCAGCGCACGACGTGCACGGTAAATCATGTCATGCGAGGTTACCCCTGCATGTTTGTTAAAAAGCAGGATACCATCAGTCATAAAAACGAACCCGTGCAGCGTAAATCGGCATGCCCTTTGCAGAGAAATTTTCTTCGTATTCGGTCATGATATTGCCTTGTGCGTACTCGGAATGATGCAGGTCCCGCGTGACCCATTCCACCTTGAGCCCTGTTTCGGCAAATTCCTCCAAGGAAAAATCAAACAGGGAAGGATTGTCGGTTTTCAGCATCAGTACACCGTCCGGTGTCGATAAGGTTTTGTAAAGCTCCAAAAAAGAACGATAGGTCAACCTGCGTTTGCGATAGCCGTTTTGCGGCCAGGGATCGCTGAAATTCAGATACAGCGTCGAAACACTGTGCGGCGGAAACCATTCTGTCAGATGGCGAGCATCGCCAATCAAAAAGCGCAGATTGTCCGGGCGCTCTTGCGCGCACGCCATCGCCTTTTCCAAGGCAATACATGCGACATCGGATACGCGTTCCATGGCAATCAAATTGATAGTGGGATTTGCGGCTGCGGTTTTGCAGGCAAATTGCCCCTTGCCGCAACCGATTTCCAATTCTAACCTTTGGGGAGCGGGGAACGCATATTGCGGATCGGTATACAAACGGGTCGGATCCTCGATTAGAAGGGCGGCACAGGCGGCAATGCGCTCGGCGCCGTGCTTTTTCTTTCGCATTCTCATAGTGACATCCTCCGTGTTTTATCGTGTTTTACCATAGCTTTATGTTATACGTTAAAGCGGAAGAGCACAATGTCTCCATCCTGCATCACGTATTCTTTGCCTTCACTGCGCAAAAGTCCTGCATCGCGCACAGCATTCATGCTGCCCTTGGCAATCAAGTCGTCATAAGAAACCACCTCGGCGCGAATAAAGCCGCGTTCAAAATCGGAATGAATCTTTCCGGCTGCCTGCGGCGCCTTGGTGCCCTTGCGAATGGTCCATGCGCGTACCTCCTTGGGACCCGCCGTCAAATAACTCATCAGTCCCAAAAGATCGTAGCTTTTGCGAATCAAACGGTCAAGCCCGCTTTCACTGATGCCGAGATCCTCCAAAAACATGGCTTTTTCCTCGGCGTCCAGCTCGGCAATTTCCGCTTCAATGCCGGCACAAATCGCAATCACCTCGGAATGCTCGGAAGCGGCAAATTCCTTCAACTTTGTATATGCCTCCGAATCGGTCGGCTCCTTTCCCGCGTATTCCTCGCTGACATTTGCCACATAAATGACAGGTTTCCGTGTCAAAAGCGGTGTATCAAAAAGAAATCCCTCTTCTTCCTCCGAAAGCTCTACCGTTCTGGCACACTTTCCCTGTTCAAGCGCCGCGTGCAGACGTTCAAAGACCGCAAGTGCCCCCGCTAAGGATTTATCCGATTTCATGCCTTTTTTTGTGCGCTCCATGCGATTTTCCAGCGTTTCCATGTCGGCAAAAATCAATTCCAGATTGATGGTTTCGAGATCGCGCATCGGGTCAACCGATCCTTCCACATGGATGACATCGGGGTCGGCAAAGCAACGCACCACATGCAAAATCGCATCCACTTCCCGAATATGCGAAAGGAATTTATTGCCCAGACCCTCGCCCTTGGAAGCGCCGCGTACAAGTCCCGCAATATCCACAAATTCCACGGTGGCAGGTGTATATTTTTCCGGATGATACATTTCCGCCAAAACATCCAGCCTGTGATCCGGAACCGGCACAATGCCGACATTCGGTTCGATTGTGCAGAAGGGATAGTTGGCAGATTCCGCCCCCGCATTGGTCAATGCATTAAACAGGGTACTTTTTCCCACATTGGGAAGCCCCACAATACCTAATTTCATTTGTAACTCCTAACTGTGTTTGGGAACCGCTGATCGATTCGGCGGCACATCTTCGGCACATCTTTTCTCTCCCGATTCTGTACCACCTCATTTAGTCAGTGTTTCCTTTTAATTTTGTGTAATTCGAATTTGAATCAGAAAAAGATTTCTTTTGCCTGCTTTTTGATTTCCTGCGACGCAACAAACGGAATTCTTGTGGTATAACCGTTTTTGGCGGCAACGATTTTTTTGGTAGGCCAAGCGAAAATATCTTTGTTCCATTCGTTGACAGTATCGTTGTACAGCTCGCGCGCCGCGGTAATCTCTCTTTGCAGATACATGTTTTGCTGCATGGCATCGACAATTTCCTTGTGCGCGGCAAGGTTCGGATAATTTTCAACGGCGACGTTAATATTGTGCGAAAGGGAATCGATTTGTCCGCCGAGCAGATTGCGGGCATCATCGGCGTCACCGACATTGCCGGTGTTGCCGGAACGGTATCTTGCAATGGTTTCAAAGGTGCTCTTGTCCAAATCGATTGCTCTGTCCAAAAGACGCGCGCAGTTTTGCAAAACAACAACACGCTGTTCCAGGTAATTGTCTATTTGCGAAGCGTTTCGTTGAATTTTTTGCTGTAATTGATCAAAATGCTTTTGCGCATTGATCTTTTTAAACAAAAAGATTACACCGGGAATAATGCCGAGAACCCACAAAAGAATCTCGAAAATTTTGGATCCGACTCCCACCTCGGCAGGAATCTTTTTGACAATGACATTTGTGTCAAGTCCTTCGTCTCGTATGGTCGGGTTAAGTTCATCCAATTGATTTGCCATAATTTTTT
>CAZMAZ010000097.1:0-6844 GCA_964564255.1 uncultured Clostridium sp.
TCAGAAGGATTTGCGTCTGCGCAAAACAGGCAGGGCAAGTGCCGAAAGCGACAGAATGCAGAACAGAGACAGCGACGCAGACAGGGAAGAACCGCAGCCGCTGTTTGCGGGTGCCGTATCGTCGGTTGTGGTCTGAGAAGGCTCTGCGGTCGTGATTTGCGTGTCGGTTGTCTGCGCGTCCTGACCGCCGGCGTTTTCCGCGGTGCTGATATAGCTGTACTTGAAGCGTGCGCCGGGGGCAACATCACCCGAGATATAGAAATCCATAATATCGCCCGAGAAAACGGTATCATTGCCTTCATCGTGGACATTGTCGGTCCAGGCAAAGTTGACGGTATAGGTGTCACCGGACAGACCAAGTGCGGATTTCGGAATCTTGACCGTCATGGTCTTGTCGTTTACCGTGTATTCCACATCGGCAACCTTTTCGGTGGCGGCGTAGTCATTTTCGGCAGTGAATTTCTCCAGCACCAGCGTTTTTTCGCCGGCAGGGGACTTGTTGACCACAAAGTCGAAGGTTTCCCAGCCTTGTGCCGACTGGTCGCAGTCAATGTACAAATTCATCCAAAGCGTGTCGGTGTAGGGCGTGATGGTGTCGTTGCATTCCACATAGAAGTAAACAAACTCATCGTCGCGTGCAACCTTGGCGCCGATAATATCGTTTCTGCCGGAGGTTTCGGTGTAATAGAGCGAACCGCATCCTTGCGCATCGCGGTCATCCGTGTTGCCGATATAAGCGGCATAATACGGTCCGACCGATGCCCACTGCTCGGTGCCCGCCATAAGATCGATGGTCGCCTTTTCGGTCGGCGTCGGGATGGGATTGCATCCCTTGTATTTACGGACAAAGTTGACAAGCTGATAGTAGTAGTGGTCCTTCAAATTGCCCTTGGTCGGCTCAATGTCGCGGGAATATTCATCGTTGTACTGATCCGGGAAGGCGTTCTCGGTTCCGCACCAATCCTCGTGTCTGCCGGCGGTGAATTCGTTCCAGCCGGTTACAAAGACAACCTTCGGGTCGACCTCTAAGGCGTAATTCCATTGCTGTTCGAAATTGTATCCCCACAGAGAGGCTTGCGTGCCCTCTTTGAGATAGCGATCCTCGTAGTCGGTGGTGTACGATCTGCCGGTCGTGGCGGATCCGTTCATGGCATCCAGCTGTTTGGTCACATAGTTGTAATTCATGCTGACGCCTACCGTAATTTGCTCGGCATTTTTGAGTGCACGGTCTGCCGCGCTCTTATAGTAGATCGCTTGCGGGTAGATGGAAAGCCAGCCCCAGTTTGCAATGGTAGTTTTTTTAATCACATAAAGAGGCTGTCCGGCACGGAAGGTGAAGAAATTGGAGATTTCTTTTTCCAGCAGAGAAGCGGAAGCACTGATCGCCCCCTTATTTGCCATCAGCATGGGCTTGCCGTCGAGGTAATACCAGAGGTTTTGGTATTTGTTTTGACGGTAAACGTCCATATACAGGGATTTGAGCTGGGCTTTGGTAGAGCTTGAATCCGAGAAGGGAAGCATGAAGGAAACCTTCGGCGTTGCGACGCCGTCATTTACCGCGTCCGACCATGTTTCAAACAGCGGAATGTAGGCATTGCGCCAGGTAAATTCTCCGTTTGTATTGTCTGTGAAAATCGCATCGACGCCGGCGTTGGCAAGCAATTCCGCTTGACGGCGGAGCACCCAGGTGTCATTGGAGCGGTAATAGCCGTAAATCGGTTCGTTCCAGTAAAAACAGTTTTCGGGATAGGAGTTCCAGAGAACATGGTCGTAATCGTTCATGGCATCCGGGTATTTTTCGGACAGCTCTTGCACATTGACCGGGTCGGAGTCGGCAAGATTGTCAATGTGCCATGTCCAATAAAACATGGCAAGCGTCTTGTCCTCTCTGACACCGCCGACATCCTCGTATGTAAGAGAAGTGCGTCCCAGTCCGTCGGTAAAGACCCAGGTATCGGGCATGACCTTGTGGGTGTTTAGCAGACTGTCCTCTGCGGGAACCGATTCTGCGGGCGCGGTGTAATTGCCGTCGATATAGGCAAGTGCGCTTTGAATTTCACCGAACGGCTGTTCCACCTCTTCGGTGAAACGGACGGTCATTCTCCAGTCCGCGCGCGACTCGTTGCTGTTCTCGTAGCAGTAGCCGCGGGATACGGTCATTTCGTTCTGCCAAACCGCAAGCGAACCGGAAATATCGGCGACCATAAGCAGATATTCTCCGGCAGGCAGAGTGTCGAATTCCATCGTGTGCATCTGATTGTCCCGAACCCCCTCAAAGGTTTTGGAAACAAGCGGGTCCGCATCGATTGTTTTTTCGTAGGTCTCTTGCCATTTGTAAAGGGAAAGAGAGGCGACGGTGTCGGTCTGCATGTAGGTTGCCAGCGAGACCGAAACAGCATCAAACGGTGCAAGATAGGAAATGCGGATTCCGTAATAGTCGGCAATCTGTTTGGCTGTCATGTTGTTTTCAACATACGCTTTGACTGTGACCTTCTTCTGACCTGCGGCGGATGGATTGACCATGCATACGGCACCGAGCAGGATACAGATAACAAAGAAAAGGGCAAGTGCGGGTAAATGTTTTTTCATGCGAATTCCTCCGATTTGTAGATTTGGATTGGCAAGATGTCCCGTATACCACTATTATAACATGCGGTTATGCTTTTTGCAAGCCCCGAAACGCAAAAATTTTCAAAAGACCGAGCGCTTGCGGCATAATCGCGGACAGGAACACATAAAATGCATCGAAACATATTTTGCGGAGGTAACAATATGCCTGAACATTCCATTTATGCAGACATTGCCGGCAGGACGGGCGGCGATATTTATATCGGCGTGGTGGGTCCTGTACGGACGGGAAAATCAACCTTTATAAAACGGTTTATGGAGTCTCTTGTTCTGCCCAATATCGGGGAAGGCTATTCCCGCGATCGCGCGCGGGATGAAATGCCACAGTCGGCGGCGGGAAAGACGGTCATGACCACCGAGCCGAAATTCATCCCCGATCAAGCGGTTGCCATCACGGTTGACGATTGCGCCACCTTGCGTGTCAAGATGATTGATTGCGTGGGGTATATTGTTCCCGATGCCTTGGGAACTGTTGAAAACGGACAACCGCGGATGGTGCGCACACCGTGGCAGAGCGAACCGATGCCGTTTACGCAAGCCGCCGAGATGGGAACCGAAAAGGTGATACGCGAGCACGCGACCATCGGTATGCTGGTGACAACAGACGGCAGTATCGGCGAAATTCCGCGCAGCGGCTACCTGGAAGCCGAGGAACGGGTGGTGCGGGAATTGAAATCACTGGGCAAGCCGTTTGCCGTGATTCTCAATTCGGCGCGTCCGACATCGGATGAGGCGATTGCGTTGGCATATGAGCTGGAATCCAAATACGGTGTGCCGGTTGCCTTGGTTTCCTGTATGGAGCTGGATGCCGAGGATATTCGTCATATTTTGGAGCTGGTTTTACATGAATTTCCGGTGACCGAGGTGCGCATCCATATGCCCGAATGGACAGACGCCTTGGCAAGTGATCATCGGATTCGCGTGGCATTGACCGACAGCATCCGCGCCTGTGCCGATCGTGTCAATCGTATCGGGGATGTGCGGGAAGCCTTTTCTGCTCTTTCGGATGCCGAATACTGTAAAACGGCAATCATGCGCGAGATTAATCTCGGCAACGGGCAGGTGGATATAGACCTTATGCCGAAGGACGGCTTGTACTATGAGGTCATCCAAGAGCTGACCGGATTTTCGGTGGACGGGGAAGAGGCATTGATTCGACTTTTGCGAGAGCTGGCGGTCATGAAAGAGAAGTACGACAAGGTTGCGTCGGCAATTGCGTCGGCAAATCAAAGCGGATACGGCATCGTGATGCCGGATATTTCGGATATGACACTGGAGGAGCCGCAGATTGTCCGTCAACCGGGCGGTTACGGCGTCCGACTGCGCGCGGCGGCACAGAGCATCCACATGATTCGCGCCAATATCGAAACCGAAATCAATCCGATTGTCGGGACCGAACAGCAATCCGAGGACCTTGTCAGATACCTTTTGCGGGAATTTGAACAGGACCCGGGGAAACTTTGGGAAACCGATATGTTCGGGAAATCGCTGTATGAACTGGTCAACGAGGGGCTGCACAATAAACTGGAGCATATGCCCGAGACCTCACGTGTCAAGCTGTCCGAGACCCTGGAGCGCATTATCAACGAGGGCAGTAACGGGCTGATTTGTATTTTGCTTTAAGGCAATGCCGCGGTGTGCGGAGAAAATGATTTGCGGGGCACCTTCTTTCTTTGGGGGACCCCGCCTTTTTGCTGCCGTTTTTGTGTGCAAACGCCGAAAATATGCATTGTTTCGATTTCCGACTATCCTAAAATATGCATTATTTGCATTTTGGGCTATCCGAAAATATGCATATTTTTGCTTTTCGAGTATCCGAAAATATGCATACCCTGTTGACAAACCGCAAATACTATGGTAGAATATAGGGGGTGCAGAGAATACGGCACACAGAAGATGAGGTGATTTTATGCTGAAACGAAAGCTGTATAGCAGATTGCTTGCTTGGAAGAATGACAAAAACAAAAAAGAATGCCTTTTGGTCAAGGGCGCAAGACAGGTCGGCAAGACCTATCTGATTCGAAAGTTCGGCGAATACGAATATGAAAGCTTTGTGGAAATCAATTTTCATGAGCAGAAGAGCCTGAAGGTTATTTTTGACGGGGACAAAACGGCGGAAGAAATATATAAAAGAATGACCGCAAACATTCCGGGGGTCAAGCTGATTCCGGGGAAGACGCTGATTTTTCTGGATGAAATACAAAAATGTGCGGGGGCGCGTACCGCATTGAAATTTCTTGCAGAGGACGGGCGCTTTGATGTGATTGCCTCCGGGTCCCTTCTCGGGCTGTCTTACGGGAAGGATGCCGACGGTGAGGTCGAGCCGGTGGAATCTGTCCCTGTCGGCTACGAAAAAACGGTTATGATGTATTCCATGGATTTTGAGGAATTTCTCTGGGCATACGGCTATACCGAGGAAACCATTGCGTATCTCAAGGGCTTTTACACCGCAAAAGAAAAGGTTCCGCCCGAGATTTGCGAAAAATTCGAAGCCTTGCTTCGGGAATACCTTGTGGTCGGCGGAATGCCCGAGGTGGTGGCAAGTTTTGCGGCATTTAAGGATTTTACCAAGGTGCAGGAGATACAGGATAAGATTCTTTCGTCGTATGCCGACGATATTTCCCAGCATGCAAGGGGCGCCGAAAAGGCAAAGGTGCGTCAGTGTTATGACAGCATCCCGCGTCAGCTTGCCAGAGAGAATAAGAAATTCAAATATTCCGAGGTGGAGCATAAGGCGACGGCGCGTAAATTCGGTGACAGCGTGCAGTGGTTGCGCGATGCCAATATGGTATATATGTGTTACAATGCCACCCTGCCGACCTTGCCGCTGAAAGCGTATGAGAAGGAAAACGAATTCAAGCTCTATATTGCCGATACCGGACTTTTGCTTGCACTCTTCGGTTTTGCAACCAAACAGGCGCTTCTTAACGGTACCTTAAAGGGGTTTGCCAAGGGCGGCATTTACGAAAACTTTGTTGCCGAAACATTGGTCAAAAACGGATACGCGCTTCATTATTACAAGCAGGGCGACAGCGCGGAAATCGAATTTGTGATTGAAAAGGAGGGCGAGGTGATTCCGATTGAGGTAAAAGCCGGCAATGCACCGACAAAATCGCTTGACCTATTTATAGATAATTTTGAGCCTTCCGTTGCCTTTAAGCTGATTGGAGGCAACGTAGGAGTGGCGGATAAAAAATACACCCTTCCGCATTTCCTCGCTATGTTTATTTGATTGTTCGATTTTTTCAAGTCGCGCCCCCGCCGATGCACAGAGTCGGCGGGGGCGCAGGCAAAAGCCGCAACGCGGCAGAGGCTTTCAGAGAAGGCAGGCGCCGCCGGTGCGAATGACTTCCTTGTACCAGGCAAAGGATTTTTTGGGTATGCGGGCAAAGCTGCCGCTGCCGTCATCGTTTCTGTCCACATAAATCATGCCGTAGCGTTTGCTCATTTGCGCGGTGGAGGCAGACACGAGGTCGATACAGCCCCATGCGGTATAGCCCAAAACCGGCACGCCGTCGCGGATTGCTTCGCCGACGGCACGCAGATGGTCTGCCATATAGGCAATGCGACCGTCATCGTCGATTTTTATATTGCCGTCTACATCTTTTTGGGGACTGTCGTGCATGCCGATTCCGTTTTCCGCAACAAAAAGAGGAATTTTGTAGCGGTCGTAGAGACGGCTGAGCAGAATGCGCAGACCGAGCGGGTCAATCTGCCAGCCCCATTCACTTGCCGACAGTGTCGGATTCGGTACGCCGCCCATGATATTGCCGGGCCCCGGGGTGTGTACCGAGGCGGAGGCGCACAGGCTCATATAGTAGCTAAACGAAACAAAATCCACCGTATGGCGCAGAAGCGCCGCATCTTCGGGGAGAACATCAATTGTAATATTGTGTTCCTTGAAAAAGCGTGCGGTATAGGCGGGATAGGCACCGAAAACCTGGACATCGGAGAAAAGGTAGGTTTCCCGTTCCAGCTCTCGTGCGGCAAGCAGGTCGTCGGGAGACGGGGTCAAAGGATAAACGGGGGCGGCAATTATCATATTGCCGATTTTAGCGTCCGGTATTTCTTCGCGCAAGCGTTTGACCGCAAGCGCGCTTGCCAAAAGCTCATGGTGCACCGCACTGTACAGCGCACTTTCCGAGAGTTCGGCACGCGGTGTGCAGATGCCGCCCGCAAGATAAGGCTGGCGCAGTATGGCATTGATTTCATTAAA
>CAZMAZ010000098.1:0-6812 GCA_964564255.1 uncultured Clostridium sp.
CGGCGATAAGCGCGTGCAAATAATCGATTGTAAAACGCAGTTTTACAATCGATTAACCAAAAGAACCGAAGGAAGATGTGCCGTCGGTTCTTTTTTTGGTGGTTCGGGTACGGGCATCAGACACGGCGCGTCAGTTGACTGACCGCATCGCAAAGACGCCACACATCCCGCATTTGGTTGAAAATGCCAAAACTTGCGCGAACGGCGCCGCCCTTGTCGGTGCCGAGCGTTTTATGACCCAGGGCGCTGCAATGGTAGCCTGCACGCACGAAAATGCCCTCTTTGTCCAGTGCGGCGGCAACCGCTTCGCACGGAATCGCATCCAGATTGAACAAAACGACCGAACCGCTCTGCCACGGCAGATAAACATGCACGCCGCGCATGGCGCAGAGACGTTCTGTCATTGCCGCAGCCAAGGCACGTTCGTGCTTGTCGATTTCCGCAAGTCCGATTTTTCGCACACAGGCAATTCCTTCGCAAAGTCCGGCAATGGCGGCAACCGGTAAGGTTCCCGGCTCCAGCGCTTCGGGTAAAGCAAAACTCATGGTCGGTTCCAGGGAGGCAACGCCGTTTCCGCCTTCGACAAGGGAGTCGGGCAGGATTCCTTGTCGCAGGACAAGAACACCGGATGCCGCCGGGCCGTACAATCCCTTGTGTCCGGGCAGACACAGTGCGTCAATCTGCATTTTTTCCATGTCAATCGGTAATCTGCCTGCCGATTGCGCGGCGTCCACGATAAAAAGGATACCGTGCTCTTTGCAGAGTGCGCCGATTTCGGTAATCGGCATTTCTGCGGGACAAATATTGGAGGCATGCGTACAAATCAACATGCGTGTTTGCGGTTTGATGCGCGCACGGATGGCATCGCAAATGCGTGACGGTGTTACGGTGGGTTCCCGTGCAAAGGAGGGGAAAACCGTATATTCCAATTTTCCCGCAAGCCGTTCCTTTTCCAGCGGACGCAAAACCGCGTTGTGCTCCAAGTCCGAGCACAGCACATGGTCCCCTTTTTGCGTGAGTCCTTTTATGGCAAGATTCAGCGCATAGGTGGTATTTTGCACGAAAATGACATTTTCGGGTTGCGCACCGAACAGTTCTGCCAGTGCTTCCCTTGTCCGATAAACCGCAAGAGAAGCAGCCATGGACAAATGATGCGCGCCGCGTCCCGGATTGCCTCCTTCCGACACCATGGCATTGGAAACCGCTCTTCGCACCGATTCGGGCTTGGGCCAGGTCATTGCCGCGTTGTCCAAATAGCACCAGGTTTTGCTTTCAAGCTCTCTATCCATCCCATTCTCCCATATACTGTCTGACCGTGATGTGTGATTTTGTCAACACACCGCGCAGTTTGTTTTCCTGCTGACAGGGGTAGGTGATGCCGTAAATGCAACCGCGAACGCCGGGCGCATCGTTGACCTTGATGACATTTGCGGTTATCGATTCCCTGCGCAAGCAGGACTGCACTTGCAATGCCTGGGTCATGGAGCCGATCAGCGCGCAACAGACGCCGTTCGGCGCTTGCGGCGAACCTGCTTTTCTGTTTCTCATTGTCTTCATTGCCCTCATCTCCTCTCTCCCCCATTGTCAGGATATGTCGAAAGGCGGAGATTCGTGATGGCGGATTCGGTTGGTCTGTGTTATTTATACGGAAGAATCGTTTTGTATCGGTTCGCGGGCTTGACTGCAACAGAAATAGAGGATTTGGCGGTCTTGTGCCAGGGTGTCAAGCAACGCACGTGCGTTTTTTTGACGTGTGTCATCCAGATTGACAAAGGGATCATCCAAAAAGAGCGGCGGTTTTTCATTGGAAAAGACGGCGTCGCAAAGTGCCAGTCGCAAACAGAATCCGCTAATGTCTTGCCAGCCGCGCGAGAAGTTGCCGATGCCTCGATTTTTTCCGTCGACCAGATACGAAATCGACAGGTCCTGATCCAGTTCGCAAGAAACATCTTCGTTGCACAGCGCATGCATCAATGCGGCAATGCTGTTCTCCATTTTTTGCAAATAACGCGTTGAGAGTGTGTTTTTGGCTTTTTCAAGCAGTTCTCTTGCCTTTTGCGCGGCATACAGACGTTTTTCGTACTCTGCCTTTCGCTCACGCAGGGATTGTAAATTCATCTCGATTTGCGGTAGATTGCCGGCTTTTTCTGCGGCGATTTTTGCTATGCTCTGTGCATTTACACGTGCGGCGATACAGGCTTCCCGCTCCTTGCGCAATCGCTCGCTTTCTTTTTGTTCTTCCTGCTCTTCCCGCTCTTCCTGTTCCTTTTGCGGCAATTGTGCCTGTTTTTCGTCGCTTGCGGTGGGCTCGGGGTGCGCTTCCAGATAAGCACGCAAAAGCGGGTCGTTTTCCAATGCCGATTTTTCCGATATGTCGGCAAGGGCAATCTGCTTTCGCAGATGTCGGACGCTGTCCGCGCGCTCTTGCAATTCTTTTAACAATTCACTGTCGGGGCGCGTGTCTTGGTCGGGATACCATTGTCTTAAAAAGTTGCAAACTTCCGTGTGCGCGTTTTTTCTGTCCAAGTGCAAAAGATGCGCCTTTTGTGTTTTTTCTTCGACGGTGCGGGCGAATTGACAGTCGTCGTGAAGCGCCTGTAAAAACGCATGCTCGGTCACGGGTGCATTCGGATTTTGAAGTGCGAGGGCGAGAATCGACTCCTTTTGCAGGGCGGCAAGCTGTGCTTCGCAGTTTTTTTGCTGTTCTTCCCTTTGCGCCCGTTCGGTTTGCAGTTGTCGATACTGCTCCGCTTCCTTCTCCAATCTGCGCAAGTAGGCTTGTGTTGCGTTTGCACTGTCGGTTCCCTCAATTTTGATGCCGTAGGTATCAAAAAACAGGCGAATTTTTTGCGATTCGTTTTTTGCCTGTTCCCGTAGAGCCGCCATTTGCGTTTGCAGGAGTGTAAGCGTTTTTCGAATGCGTTTTCTTTTGGCAAGCCCAAGACAGGTGCCGATTGCCGCAACCGCAAGTAGGATAGCGGCAACCGCCGAAAGCGGCAGATTGCGGAACAGGATGCCCCAAACAAGGGCTACCGCGCTTCCGAGTACGGCAAGTGCGGAGACGGCAAGTGGCAAAAAACGGGGCTTATCGGTTTGTCGGTCGGAAAAATGCGTCGACGGCGCAATCTTGTCGGCTTCTTTTTGCAAGTCCTTCAGCCGTTGCTTTGCCCCCTCGAAGGCATTGGCGGATTCGTAAACCGCGTCAAAATCGGCTTTTGTCGGGACGCCGCTTGCAAAGGTCTCGGCAAGAGCGCAAAAGTGCTCGTTTTGCTTGTCGGCTGTATGTAAAATCGCAAGCTGCGCACGGCATTCCTCTGCCCGTTGTGCACGACGGAAGCATTGCTCGAAGCATTCCTTTTGCGGGAATGCTTTCGCGGTAAACTGATTGAGAATATCATCGGCACGCGCCCTGTCCGCCGCGGACGTTTTGGTTGCGGTATAGGCGGCGTCAAGTTGTTTTGCGGCAAGCAACCGTTCCTCAATCCGCTTGCATTGCTCGGAGTCTGGCAGATTGCCGTCGAAAAAGGCTTCCGCTTGTGCAAGCTCCTGCTTGTTCTTCCTTTGAGCGGCGGTCCATTCTCTGACGGTTTGCGCACGTTTTTGCAATTCCCTTTCCTCTCGTGCTTGCGCACAGACTTTTTCGGAGGCGCGAATCTGTTCCAGGCGACAGCCGTAGGCATCTGCCTGCTCTATTGCCTTTTTCTCTTCCGCGGCGGCGACAAGGCATGCCTCTCGCTCGCGCTCCAGTGCCGCGATTTCTTCGGTTATGATCGGCAACAGTCCGCGATCGCCGGTTTTTTTATATTCTTTTTGTTCTTTTTCCAGGGCAGCCATGGCACGGTCGTATTGGCTCATGTCGCAGACATCATCAATCAATTTTGCCAAAGCCGCCCGTATTTCTCCGATTCCCTCGGTGCCGCTCGGCAAAGTTGTATTTTGCGGTGAAAAAGCGGAACGTGCAAATGCCGCCGCATCTACGCCGAAAAGTTCAAGCCCAATATTGCTCGAATAAACCGTACTCGGTTGTCTGGTCTGCACATCGTATAAGACAAACAGATCTTCCTTTTCACGCTTGCCGAAAGTGCGTTCGATACGCCAGGTACCCGTTTCGGTCGAAAAGGTTACGCTGCCGCCGTAGGTGCCGCCCTGCCACGGAGTGTACAGGGTTCGTTCCTTGGTGGTGGCACCTTTTTTTCGCTCACCCGAAAAGCCGTAAAACATGACGCGCAGAAAGGCGCAAAGCGTGCTTTTCCCCCAACCGTTTTCTTTACAAAAAACGGTCAGTCCGTCCGAAAAGGAGCAGGAAAATGCATGCAAACAGCCAAAATTATTGACATGACAGGAAATCAATTTCATGATTGCAAATCCTTTCCGTCCAGCGCATCCAGCCCCATTTGCGCAATGAAGGACTGCATGTCGGGGGACTCATCGCTCTCGCGCACAAGGCGTAAAAACTCACCGCGCAAAGAAATGTCGCCGAGCGATTCCGACTCGTTTGGCAGCATGCGTGCGCTGTTTTTGATTTTGGCAAACCAAAAACGGCTTTCCAGCATGGCGGTAAGGTAGGCAATATCCGGGCGAAAGGTGGACGGATACTGTCCGACAAGCTCCAATTTTACCAAGGACTGTTCCGGGGACGGAATCTTTTCAAGTTCGGTATTGAGGCGCGAGAGCAGCTCGCCTTCGGTGTTGCATCCGTCAAGCGGAAGCGTTATCGTGTACAGCTGTCGTTTGGCAAACGGGACAAAGGTGAGCGATAGAGGCTCTGTTTGGCTTTCTGTTGTTTCCAGCAATACAAATCCCTTTTCTCCGCACTCGTCAAATCCGCGTCCTTCCGGACAGCCCGGATAGCAAAAGCGTGTTTTCGCGTCAAGCATGCCGCTTTGAAGGCTGTGCCAGTGTCCCAGCGCAAGGTAGGAAATGCTGTGTCCGAACAGTTCCTTTTCCGGCAAATCCTCGGCACAGGAAATGGCGGTTTGTGCGCGCAGTTGCCCGTGCAGCATGACGATATGGACGCGGTCGGGGGCAAGAGCGGGCAGAGGTTGACCTGTCAATCCGCTGTCGTTTCCCCACAACACAACCTCTCCGAGGTCGTAAGATGTCCATTGCGCACCGAACATATGCCAATTCTTTGGGAGCGCTTCGCTGTCAAACGGTGCAAAAGAGGCATCGTGATTTCCGCGCAGATAAAAGAAGTCAATCTCCGCGTGCGCTTGCACAACACGAAACACACGGTCAAGAAGCTCGCCGGACGGCGTGCCGATGTCGAAAAGGTCGCCGGCTATCAGGATGGCGGAGACCTCATTTTGTTCTGCGTATTCCGCCATGCGTTCAAAGGTCAGGGACAGTTCGTGCCGACGTATACGTGCCTTTTCCGGTGCGAGATTGGATTCCAGTCCCGCGCCCAAATGAAAATCTGCGGTATGGATCAGTTTCATGGTTGCATCCGATTCTCACTTTCGTTTTTATTCGTTTTTGGGAAGATCATTCCCTTTGTTAAACGGCAAAAAGTATAAAATGCCGAGGCCTCGGCGACGAGACCTCGGCATATATCGCATCATCAAAGGAGCTCTTTGTTTTGCTTTTTTCTGTGTCTTGCCAACAGTGCCGCCAGGACAAACAAAGCGATCGATGCAGGCAGATATTCCATTCCCCACTTGGAATCAACCATGAGGTAATAAACCAAGTTATAATACCAAAAATGATCAAAAATATGCGACAAAACGGAAAGGATATAAAATATGGCGGTAAAACCGAATCCAACCCAATGTGCAATACTTTTTCGAGCGTTGCCGAACAAAATGCAAGCCAGATAACAGAGAGCGATGCCGAGTCCGATTTCCAAATAGGCAGACGACCAATAAAGAAAGGAAACACCGATTTCTCCATATAAAACAATAAGGTCAATTGAATCGCCAAGCAACGAACATACGGAGTTAAAAAGCAGAAAAAGGATAATGAGACAATATGAAATGACTTTCCGTGTGTTTTGCTTGCTGTTTTGGGCGGTTTCTTTTCGGAAGATCGGGGGCAAAAATAGGATGCCAAAGAGGAGCAGGACGGATATTGTGCTGTGTTTTGGCAAATCTGCACTTTTGTTCGGAAGGAAGAAGACGGTAAGACCGATCAACCATTTGAGCAGTGCGAAGAAGCACAAATACAAAATCATGCGTTGCACAAAGTGCCACTCATCGGTTAAAAAACAAATTGATAAAAAAGCGGCGCCGATTACAAAATAGAACAGATTGATAAGATATATGTTTTGTACGATATAGAAAAGTGCATATGCACCGCAAGATGCAATGAGAAAGAGCGGAATCAAAAGGAATAAAAGGTTCCGTTGCCGTCTCTTTTGTTCGAAGGAATACGGGCATTCTGCTTTATAGAGAGAATCAATCATGGTACTCATTTTTTGTTTTCCCTTCATTATTTATTTGGAGGATTTCTCCGATTAGAACCTTATTATATCACAGATATGCCTTTTTTGCAATATCTGTTTTTAAAAAAAGAAAAATTTGGAATAAATGCACAAAACCGTTTTGCGAAGGTTATGCAAGTCGACGGGACGCGGTTTGTTAAAAAAGGGATTGATACCAAGTATTAGGCTGTTTCGTTCAAGCTGTACAAAAAAGCAAAAAAGAATTCGTTAAAATTGTCAACACAATATCTTGTGGTTGTATCTTGACAAACACCACAAGATATAGTATACTGTTAGGGAGGCGCGTATCGAAAGCGGATTGGAAACAGATTGGAAGCTAACTGTCATCGTTGCACTTTCGGTACCGGATTCCGTATCAAACCGCCTGTGGCGG
>CAZMAZ010000099.1:0-6801 GCA_964564255.1 uncultured Clostridium sp.
AAATACAATTTGAAATACATACGAGGTATAAAAAATGTTAAAAGAGAAAAAATATAAGCCGTCTGCAGACCTAAATAATAAATTACGAGATGAAGTGGTCGGAAAAATCAGCCAGACCGTTTTCATGATTCAAAAAGGGAACCGCAGTGCCGTCCATTTTGAACTGCGCCGCGAAGACCTTCTGCCGCTTGCCGATCAGCTGGACAATGATGTTTCGGCTTTCCGCAATGCAGTCGGAACGGGAAAAGAAAACATTTACACACTTTACGCCGATGCCATGCATCAGGCGGAAACGGTTGCCGTTATGGCAAATCAAAACAGCTTCGAACGTTTGGAATACGCGGTTGATAATTTCAGCGAAATTATTGAAACCTGGACAGGCGTTTTGAGCGGCCAGTTTGCCTCCGCCGATCAACGCAAGCGTTCTCCGAAAATGTCCGAAAAAGCGTTGCGTAAGAAACTGGAAATGCTCGAGGAAATTCGCAACCTCTTGATGGGACATCAGTCCAGAGTGGAAAAAGAGCTCGAGCAAATTAAAAAAGAAAGAAAAGAACTCGAAGAGAGAATTGCCAAAACCGATCCGGATGAAGATCCGATCCGTTTGAACACCCTGACCCGTCAGTATGAAATTCTGGATACACGTGCCAGCGAATATGTCGTATTCCTCGGCAACTACCAGTCCTGCCATTCCGCTTGTGACTTGGTGCATCAGCTTGCAAACGAAATCATCGAATCCTATTCCGACATCGGCGAAAAGCTGGACCGCGCCAAGCGTGTGCTGAAGGTAGATGCCCTGCGTAAAGCAATCGACGACCCCAAAAAAGCAATTGTTGTTTTGAATAAATCCAAGGAATTGTTGGAAAAGATTAAGAACAACGATGATGCAATGATGGATGCCGATTTGCAGCTCCATGTCGGCGAAACACAGGCAACCGATAAAGCACGGGGTCTTTTCGCAAGATTCAGTAAAAAGCACGAATAAACCGATTTAGAGCGCCTCTCATAATTCAAGCAGCGCAGAGATCGGCAGAGAGATTTTTTGTCAGTTTAAACAACGGGACGACGGCTGTAGCATGCTACTGCCAAGAGGTTTTATGACAGCCGGCGAAAAAGATCTTACCGAACCTGTATGCGGAGAATTTATAGAGGTGCCCCTCAAACAAAAACCGGCACGATTGTGTCGGTTTTTGCCATTTAAGAATCCCTTTAACCAAGAAAACGAAAAGGAGGAACTTGTATGAACACACAAAAACTAACACAAAAATCAATGGAAGCAATTCGAGATGCGCAATCGCTTTGCACGGAAAACGGCAACCCGCAGTTGGAAGAAGAGCACCTGTTTCTTACTTTACTGCAACAAGAAGACGGAATCTGTGCCGAAATTCTTTCATCCGTATCTGTTCCGATTCCTGCCGTCAAAGCCTCCCTCAGCACTGCCATTGACAAATTGCCCAAGATAGGCAATCGGGCGGCAAATGAAGAAAACATTTATCTGTCAAACGCATTGAACCGTGCCTGCAACGCGGCAGAAAAGCAAGCGGATAAAATGCAGGATGCCTATATCTCGGTTGAACATCTTTTGCTGGGTATCCTGGAAGAACCGTCGGATACGATTCGCACGCTTTGCAAGCAATACGGCATTACCAAAGAAAAGGTGCTCGGTGCGCTCAAGCAAATACGGGGAAATCGTAATGTAACCAGCGATCACCCCGAGGACACCTACGACGTGCTCAAAAAATACGGGCAGGATTTGGTCGAACTGGCAAGACAGCAAAAAACAGATCCCGTCATCGGAAGAGACGAGGAAATCCGCCATGTCATTCGCATTCTTTCGCGTAAGACCAAAAACAATCCCTGTCTGATCGGAGAACCCGGTGTCGGCAAAACCGCCATTGCGGAAGGGCTTGCACTCCGCATTGTACGCGGAGATGTACCCGACAACCTGCGCGACAAAACCATCTTTTCTCTGGACATGGGCGCATTGGTGGCAGGTGCCAAATACCGCGGAGAATTCGAGGAACGCCTGAAAGCGGTCCTGAATGAAATCAAGGCAAGTGACGGAAAAATCATTCTGTTTATTGATGAATTGCACACCATCGTAGGCGCGGGAAAGAGTGACGGTGCCATGGACGCGGGCAATTTGCTCAAGCCCATGCTTGCACGCGGGGAATTGCATTGTATCGGCGCAACCACACTCAATGAATACAGGCAGTATATTGAAAAAGACGCCGCCTTGGAGCGACGTTTTCAGCCCGTTTTGATTCCCGAACCGTCGGTCGAAGATACCATATCCATTCTGCGCGGATTGAAAGAACGCTATGAAGTTTATCACGGCGTCAAAATCCATGACAGTGCGCTGATTGCGGCGGCAACCCTGTCCGATCGTTATATTTCCGACCGTTTTTTGCCGGATAAAGCAATCGACCTGGTGGACGAGGCATGCGCACTGATTAAAACCGAAATGAATTCCATGCCGACAGAGCTTGACAGTATCTCCCGCAAGGTAATGCAACTTGAAATCGAAGAGGCGGCACTCAAAAAAGAAACCGATAAGCTGTCGGTTGCGCATCGGGAACAAATCGAAAAAGAACTGGCGGATTTGCGAGAACAGCTCCGCGGCATGAAGGCAAAATGGGAAAACGAAAAAAATGCAATCGGCAATGTACAACGTCTGCGGGAGCAAATCGAACAGACCAATGCCGAAATCGAGCAGGCGCAAACACAGTATAATCTGGAGCGTGCCGCAGAATTGAAGTACGGTATTTTGCCGGAATTGCAAAAGAAATTGGCAGAAGCCGAAAAAAGTGCGTCCGAAAGAAACCGCACGGAATCCCTTTTGCGCGATCATATCGACGATGAGGAAATCGCACGCATTGTTTCCAGATGGACGGGAATTCCGGTTTCCAAACTGATGGAAGGGGAACGGGATAAGCTCTTGCACATGAGTGAGTTGTTGCATCGCCGCGTCATCGGACAGGAAGAGGCGGTTGACCGTGTCAGCGACGCCGTTTTACGTTCCCGTGCCGGTATCAAGGATCCCGGCAGACCAATCGGCTCCTTCCTGTTTCTCGGACCGACCGGCGTAGGCAAAACAGAGCTTGCCAAAGCACTGGCGCAGATTTTGTTTGACGACGAGCACAGCATTGTCCGTATTGACATGAGCGAATATATGGAAAAATATTCGGTTTCCCGTTTGATCGGTGCCCCTCCCGGATATGTCGGTTATGACGAGGGCGGACAGCTGACCGAAGCGGTACGCCGCAAGCCCTACGCGGTCGTTTTGTTCGACGAAGTTGAAAAAGCGCACCCCGATGTTTTCAATGTCCTTTTGCAGGTATTGGACGACGGCAGAATTACCGACAGCAGAGGAAGAACGGTCGACTTTAAAAATACGATTATCGTGCTGACCTCCAACCTGGGAGCAGACATAATTCTGGACGGTATACAGACAAACGGTGAAATCACAGCCAAGGCAAAGGAGCGGGTTTCACAACTTTTGAAGCAAAATTTCCGCCCCGAATTTTTAAACCGTTTGGATGAAATTCTGTTCTTTAAACCTTTGACCAAATCGAATATTGAACAGATTGTGGATTTGATGATTGTTGATTTGGAAAAACGACTTGCGGAGAAACAGTTAACCGTATCTCTGACCGCGTCCGCCAAGCAATATTTGGTTGACCGCGGATATGATCCGATTTACGGTGCCAGACCCCTGCGTCGGTTGATTGAATCGCAACTTGAAACCCTGATCGCACGTAAAATCATTCAAACGGATCCCGCTCCCGATTCGCATTTGTCGGTAGATGCGCAAAACGGAGAATTGACCGTATCGATTACAGACTCGGCGTCCCTCCCCGTCGCGCCCGACAAATAATTTTAAATTTTCTCCCCTAACGGCGTAAAGACCGTTTCCACCGTGCGTCGCGCATCGACCGGCGAATATACCCAACGGTCAAGATGCGAGACGCTCGGCAGAGAAATATAATAATGCAGCGGCGAAGCGGCAGTCATTCCTTTATAAGAATCAACCAGTGCCAATTTGATTTTCATGCGTTCGGGATTAATGCTTTTGATATAAACAGCCGCAATGTGGCCGACCGCGGCAAGATCGGTTTCACGATCCCGCACCTCGGCAAGCCCCGCAAGATTGGGCGTCAATTCAATAAAAATTCCGTAGGATTCCACACTGCGAATCACACCGGATACAGTTTGCCCCGCGCGAAATCGCCCCGCATTTTCTTCCCATGTTCCCAAGAGCTCGCGCATGGAAAGATATATTCTGCCGCTTTCCGCGTCTTTGGTGCGCACCACCGCCTGTATTTGCATCCCGTTGCGAAGTCGGTCGGCAGGGGAGGAAATGCGCGAAACGGAAATCGCATCCACCGGCATCAAGGATACAATGCCGCATCCGATGTCGCAAAACGCACCGAAGCTCTCGGTATGTGTAACGCGCGCATGAACCAGATCCCCCGGCTCCAAACGGTCGATATAAGCGGCGCGGCATTCTTCCTGTGCGGCACGCCTTGAAAGTTTGACCGAAACGGGATAAACGCTGTCGTCAATCTCGGTCACCTTGAAACAAACCTTTTTCCCGACGCGGGTCAGATATGCAATATCCTTTCCAAGCTCTCCCGGCAAAAGAGACAGAACCTCTTCGCGCGGAATGACAGCTTTGGTGCCGACGCACAAGCCGACATGTAAATTCCGCCCCTCATCACACAAAAGTGCAGGCGCTTCCAAAATCACCTGTTCTCGCATAGCGCGCTCCAGCCCTTGCAAGCATCCTATGTAGGAACGATTTTTTTCGGTTTCATATAAACAACCTTCCGGCATGTATATATTCGGATTCACAGATCATAAACCTCCTCTGCTTTTTTATTCCGATAACAGACTATGAAAAACAGCGGCAGGATATGACTGTCACCGAAATGCAGTATTTGTATTTTCAGAAAAATCACAGGAGAAAAAGGGAAGCGTAAAGCCAAAAAAGCGAGAAAAATCGAGGTAGAGCAGAGCTAAATTAAAAATTTTGGATTTTTTTCAAAAAAGGTATTGACAAGTGTCTTTTGTTGTGCTATAATAGGCAAGCATGAAAAAATGAAGCAAGTATATATCGGAGGAATTTGAAATGTCCAAGACCTTTATGCTGAAAAAAGAAGAGGCAGTTGCAAACCGCAAATGGTACATTATCGACGCCGCAGGCAAGCCCATGGGCAAAACTGCCGTTGCTGCTGCAGATCTTCTCCGCGGTAAAAACACCCCGGAATTTACACCCCACGTTGATTGCGGTAATTTTGTCATTATCATCAACGCAAAAGATGCTGTTCTGACCGGCAAAAAGCTGGAGCAGAAGTACTACTACCGTCATTCCGGCTATGTCGGCGGTTTGAAGGCTGTTCAGTACAAGACTCTGATGAGTCAGCGTCCCGAAAAAGCGATGGAGCTCGCGGTTACCGGTATGCTCCCCCACAATTCTCTTGGCCGTGCAGCCGCTACGAGACTGAAAGTCTTCGCAGGTGCTGAATACAAGCAGGTGGCACAGAAGCCCGAAGCTTACGACGTCAAGGCTTAAAGAAAGAAAGGAAGGAAGGATACTACCATGTACGAAAGCGCAAGACCTTATTTTTACGGGACAGGCAGAAGAAAGAAGTCCATTGCCAGAGTCAGAATTTATCCCGGCACAGGTTCGGTTACCATTAACGGCCGTGACATTGACCAATATTTCGGTTTGGAAACCTTGAAGTTGATTGTTAACCAGCCGTTTGATGTTACAGGCACACAAGGAAAATTTGATATTGTCGCAACCGTTGTCGGCGGCGGCATTTCCGGTCAGGCAGGCGCCATCCGCCACGGTCTGTCCAGAGCTCTTTTGAATGCGGACCCCGCAAATAGAGCCGCTCTCAAGGCAGCCGGATTCTTGACCAGAGATCCTCGTATGAAGGAAAGAAAGAAATACGGTCTCAAGGCAGCACGTCGCGCAAGCCAGTTCTCCAAGAGATAACAAAATACTGCTACCGAGTAGTAGAATGCAGAGCATTCGTTTACACATCGTTAGGTCTTTGAAGATGTGTATGCGGGTGCTCTTTTTTTCGGGAGGTTTTCCATGCAAACAAAACATATACAAAAAGAACATAAATTTTATTTTTCCATTTCGGAACTGATTCTGTGGGATGCATCCGTGCTTTTGATTCTTGCTTCGTTTTTCATCTTTGACCGCACAAATTATCTGACCCTATCCGCATCGCTTGTCGGTGTCACTTCTTTGATATTCAATGCCAAAGGCAATCCTATCGGGCAGGTTTTAATGATTTTGTTCAGCCTTCTTTACGGCATTATCTCCTATACCTTTTCTTATTGGGGTGAGATGCTGACCTATCTCGGCATGACCCTGCCGATGGCGGTTTTTGCCTTGATTTCCTGGCTGAAAAATCCGTACGGACAGGGCAGGGCAGAGGTTCGGGTTAACACCATCCGCAAGCGTGAAACAATCCTGATGTTTGCCGCATCGTTGGTTATCACCTTCGCCTTTTACTTTGTGCTTGCAGCCGCCGACACTGCCAATATCATTCCCAGCACCATTTCGGTTACAACCAGCTTCCTTGCCGTATATCTGACCTTTCGTCGCAGTCCTTATTTCGCACTTGCTTATGCGGCAAACGATCTCGTTCTGATTCTTTTATGGACCCTGGCAAGCATGGCAGAAACGCGATACCTATCGGTCGTCGTTTGCTTCATTGCCTTTCTGATCAATGACCTCTACGGCTTCTTCAATTGGAAAAAGATAAAAAAACGGCAAGCGGG
>CAZMAZ010000100.1:0-6647 GCA_964564255.1 uncultured Clostridium sp.
TCTTCATATCCGTCAACCGCCGCTTGCACGCATGCGGCGGTTTGCTTCGGCAAGCCGCAAACCGAAACGGTCAAATCCGCCGCCCCGCGATAAAGCGGCTCCCGTTCTTTAAATTTTTGACTAAGGGCATCTCTGTCCGCCGTCAGCGGTCTGTCGGCTGTCGGTGTCAGCTCGGCAAGCGGTCGTGCAAGATAGACCAGGCACCCGTTACGCCGCAAGCATCGCATATTCTCTTCTCGGGTCACTGCCCCGCCACCCGTCGCGATAATGCACCCGCTTTCCGCCGAAAGGGTGCGCAGTACCTCGGTTTCCGCACGCCGAAACGCCGCTTCGCCGTAAAGCGCCAGATACCGTCCCGCGGGCATGCCCCTGCGCCTTTCCAGCACCCGATCGCTGTCGTAAAACGGTTTGCCGAGCATTTTGCCGAGCAATTTTCCCACCGTGCTTTTTCCGCATCCGGGCATACCGATAAGCACTATATTTTGCTTTTCCGCACGCAACCGCCGATAGACATCGGGAATTTTCTCGGTCATGCCCGGCTCCCCCGTAAAAAGCGCCTCCGCCTGTGCCGCCTGCGCAACCAGCATGTACAGCCCGCCGACCGCAGGAATCCCCAGCTCCTGTGCACGACAGACAAAATCGGTGCGCAAAGGATGATAGACCGCATCCGCCACGCCGCACAAATGCGAAAAGGCGGCGGGATCTGTCGGCATTCCCTCTTCCTTCGGATACATGCCGACCGGTGTGGTATTGATAAGCACCTCAATCAAATCTCGGTACGCCGCCAGCCGGTCATACCCGATTTCGTCCGCCTCGCAGGGCTTGCGCGAAACGCGAAAAATACGCGATGCACCACCTGCCATGCAAACGGCACGCACAGTTTTGGAGGTGCCGCCGGTACCGAGAATGGCAACCGTTTTTCCCTGCAGTGCAATCTGCGCGCGGTCAAGCATTGCCTGCATTCCGTAAAAATCCGTATTGTATCCGACAAGCTCGCCGTCGCGACACAGGACGGTGTTGACCGCACCGATTGCCTCTGCCGCGGGATCTATTCTGTCCAGATACGGCATCACGGTCTGCTTGTACGGAAGAGTTACATTGATGCCGCAAAAGCGGCGTGCCTGCAAAAAGGCACCGACCGCATCCGGCGCCAGCTCCCGCAGTCGGTACTGCGGCACCCCGAGCATGGCGTGAATCGCAGGCGAAAAGCTGTGTCCGAGATGCTCTCCGATACAACCATACTGTAAAAAATCTACATTTGGTTGATTTTCTTCTGTATTATTACCGTTATAACGCAATATCGTTTGCTCCTTTTTCTACTTTTTGCACCGTTTTTATACAAGCGCCCCATTGCCGAAGCGCATCAGCATAAGGTCGGCAACCGTCAATGCACAAACGGCATCGATGACAGGACAGGCACGCGGTGCAACGCAAGGGTCATGCCGTCCGCCTATACGCAGAATCACATTTTCCCCGTTGCGATAATCCACACTTTCCTGCGGCAAGGCAATCGAAGGCGTCGGTTTTATCGCAGAGCGAAGCACAAGCGGCATACCGTTGGTAATCCCCCCGCCGATCCCGCCTTGGCGGTTGCCGTCGGTCTTTACCTCCCCGTTTTGCATACGGTAGGGGTCATTGGCAAGACTTCCGCGCATTTCGGCAAGCGCAAAGCCGTCACCGAACTCCACGCCCTTGACGGCGGGAATGGAAAACAGTCCGTGCGAAAGCATGCCCTCCACCGTATCAAACCAGGGCTCTCCCAGTCCTGCGGGCAATCCGTAAACCATTGTCTCCGCAACGCCGCCGACGCTGTCTCCCGCCTCGCGCACACGCAAAATTTCCTCGCGCATGCTTTCCCCCGCCTCGGCGGAAAGCGTCGGGAAGGCGGCGTCATGCAATGCCGCTATGTCATCCGCCGGCGCTGTGCGGTCAAATGCCCTGTCGGATATGCCGGCACAGCGACTCAAATGCGTGCCGATATAAATTCCCTTCTTTTCCAGCGCCGCCTCGACAATCGCACCGGCGGCAACAAGTGCAGCCGTTATCCGACCGCTGAAATGTCCGCCGCCGCGCGGGTCGGCAAACCCGTTATATTTGCACGCGGCAGGATAGTCACTGTGTCCCGGACGCGCTTTACCGAGCAGTGCCGCATAGTCGGTGCTGTGCATATCGCTGTTGGGAATCCGAATGCACAAGGGGGTGCCGGTCGTATAACCGTTATAGACGCCGCTTTCCATCACAAAGGGGTCCGCCTCCCGCCGTGCGGTTGCGGTTGCGTCCTGCGGGCGCCGACGGGTCAGCTCCCGCGCAATTCTATCGGTATCGACGCAAATCCCGGGCGTCAATCCATCCAATACGGCACCGATGCCGCTTCCGTGACTCTCTCCGAACAGCGTCAGAGTCAACATATTTCCGTATACGTTTTTCATAAAAACGAAATCACCTCCCGACTATCCGAAACAATGGTGTCAAGCGACTCCTTTTGCAGGGTAAACTGTCCGATTTCCGGCACGCGAACCGTGGTAATCCGATCGCCTGTCGATTTTTTATCATGTGCAAGTGCTGCGCGAAAATCGGTCTCGGTGCAGGTAAAGTGGGCGGGAAGCCGATAGGCGGCAAGCAGTGCCGCAATCCGCTCCTTGACCTCTCCCTTGCAAAGCGCCAGCATGCCGATGCCGACACACTCCCCGTGCAAAAGCGGGGTCTCGCTCTGTGCGCCGATGCTCTCCACCGCATGACCGACCGTGTGCCCGAAATTGAGCACGCGGCGCAATCCGCTTTCCTTTTCGTCTGCTTCCACCACCTGCATTTTGATGCGCAACGCCGCACAAATCAGGTCGGCAATCGGCAAGCCGGTCGGATTTTGCTCCATGCGCGCAAAGGTCTCGGCATCCGCGCAGGCAAACATTTTAATCATTTCCGCCATGCCGCATCCGAATTGACGGGCATCCAGCGTTTCCAGCACATCCGGGTCAATCAAAACCGCGCGCGGCTGATAAAAAGCACCTACTATATTTTTGTATCCGTCCAAATCAATCGCCACCTTCCCGCCAACCGAGGAGTCCACCATGGCAAGCAGGGTGGTCGGCAGATTGTAAAACGCAATGCCGCGCATATAGGTTGCCGCGACCAAGCCGCCAAGGTCCCCGATAACGCCGCCGCCGACCGTCACCACGGCATCGTTGCGGTCAAATCCCGCTTCCAGGCAGGTGCGCCAAAGACGCACAAGCGTTTCGGGGCATTTGTTTGCTTCTCCCGGCTCCAGTACAACGGTTTTGTGGGTCTCGCACGCCGCTTGTACCGCACGCACATAGGCTTGCGGCACGCCGCTGTCGGTCAAAATCAAAACCCGTCTTTTCAGGTCAAACAGCTCTCCGACCCGCGCCAGCGCGCCGTGCGCAACCGTAATCGGATAAGAGCGCTCGCCCAAATGCATTTCCAGTCTGCTCATAGGCACGCCTCCTCTGCTTCTTTGCAGTCCAAAACGCGCTCTGCCGCAAAGCTGCCCAAAACACGCACACTGTTGCAAACCGCCCGCAGCTCGCGCAGCATGGTCTCACCCGCCGGCGTGGCAAGACAGCCCTCCCCCTCGGCGTAAAAGTAATATGCCCAATTTTCGACACCGGTCGGATGACTTTTCAGACACTTGAGATTGTATTCGTGCCGACTGATCACCGAAATGGCATCTCCCAGCGCCCCCGGCTGATTTTTACAGTCGAACAGCAGAATAAAATGATGATCGGTCGATTGTATTTGTCCCTCGGTTGCCGTAAAAACCGCAAACCGTGTGGTGTTGGTTTTCTGCTCGTTAATGTCATCCTGCAGAATCTGCAAGCCGTACAGCTCCGCCGTTTCGCGCGCCGCAATCACGGCAAGGTCACAGCGATCGCCCTGTGCCACCTGTTGGGCGGCAACCGCCGTATTGACCGCCGTTGTCTGAATCCAACCGTGCTTTTTCAAATACGGCATGCACTGCGACAGCGCCTGCGGGTGGCTGATCACCTCCCGAATGCTGCCAAGCTGTGTTCCCGGCTTTGCCAAAAGACACTGCGAAAGCGGCAGATCGTAAATGCCACTGACCGACAGCGACCCGTGCCATGCAAGGTCCATGACCTGTCCCACATCTCCCGCATAGCTGTTTTCAATCGGCAAAACGGCGCATCCGCACTCCCCGCTTTCCACTCTGCGATAGGCGGTTGCAAAATCGGGACAGGAAAGCGTCCGACAGCCCGGGAATATCCGCAGAGCGGCAACATGGGCAAACGCGCCTTCCACGCCGCTGTAGGCAACCTGCATCCCCGCGGTCAAAAGTCGCTGATAGCGCTTGGATTCCTGCAAAAGCCCTTCGAAAAAGGTGCGGTAATACGGGACATACGCCGTCGGCAATAGCGCCGTATTGCGTGCGATCAGTTGCGCCTCGCGCTCCTTGTCTTCAATCGGCAGTCCGTGCTCCTCCTTGTAAGCGGCAATCACCGCCGCCGCCTGCATGCGCTCCGCAAACAGCGCCGCCATTTCTCGGTCAATTCGCTCAATTTCGGCTCTCGCCTTTCCCATATCATCCATATGCCTATGCTCCTTTCGCTATACAAACAACAAAATAAAAGACGGAAAAAGATAAAAGATAAAAAGGAAGCCCGCGCGAATTCTTCGCCTGGCGGAGAATTCTGTGCGGACTTTCTTTTGATTTTCCAATATCGGAATATCGGAAATTTCGCTTTATCACGGATTTCCAACGGCACAAAACCATCAGAAAAACCGTCAATCATGCACAGCGCAAAGAAAGACCGCTCCGATGGTAATAATAAAATCGAAAAATATTGCACTGCATCATCGCTTTCCTTTGCCTGTCCTTTCCGTAATCATTTTCTTATGCGGATATTATACCTCTTTTTTTGTCGCTTGTCAAGTCTTTTTTGACGGCATGGTCGACAAATTTTGCACAATTTGCGATTCTTTTTTGGGCTTGTACTCCAAAATCGTCCCCGTATTGCCGCAAACGGCTGCTTTGACATCAAATCACAAAAAGGGTGCCCAATGCAAAAACACCCCCCAAGGCTTGCATCATGAACGCAAGTCTCGGGGGGCTATTGTTGACCGGAGAATTTTATTCCGATCTCTTGGCTCATTGAATTATCAATAGAATACGTTCGCCAAGAATCGTATCATACTCACCTACATGATTTCTGCAATCAACATCAACCGCACACTGTAACATATAATCTCCTTCTTCATCCATGGTCAACGTATACCGGAAATTATCATAAGATACCTTGTCATAGATTTGTTTTGCTTTGCTGTATTCGGTATCAAGCCTTGCTATGATCTTGGTTTGAATTTCCTCCAAATCAAAATCTGTTTTTGCATCCGACGGGATACGTCCAAACATTGTGGAAGAAAAGCTATATATATGCCCCGTTTCTTCAACCCTTACCGATGCATGGTCAGCAGACTCAAAACCGTCCACATATTTAATAAACGAAACCTCATACAATTTTTGCGTTTGGTTGAATTCGGTCGTTACTGTATATTGGGAAAGATTGGAAACGTCGGTGACATCAGAAACAAATGATTTCGCTATATCGATGCATTCCGCTTCCGTATATGTTCGCGTATTACCTTCGGCAGAACCTGCCCCAACGAAATAAGAGCATAATTTTCCATCTTCCGTCAACGAAAAAACCTTATTGTTCGCATCCTTGTATTCATGCGTTTTGTAAAATTCCAAATCTCTTACCCTCGATTCTACATAAGTGCCATTCATTTCCATGTTCTCAACCGAAACAGTAACATTTTTCTTTGCCTTGGAATCCACAAAATCACCTTTGCTCCATTTGTTATACTCTAACTTATGCGGATTTTCGGAGAGTGAATCAGAATATCCGCATATCTTAATCGACAATCCCTCATTCTTTGCGCATCCCGTGAATAACACCGCCAATAACAATAAGGGTAGCATAATGTAATTTATTTTTTTCATAATACGTAATCTCCATTCATTTCGTAATTTTGTAGTTTCCGTTTCCGCAAACCACTGCGCTTTTTAATCCGGAAGCAGCTTCTTGCCCATCTGAAGCATGAGCGACCGACTCTTGTACAGTATATCCTTTTAAAAGATGTGAATAAAAATCTTTAGTCCATTCATTGGCTTTCGTACAGTCTATTTTTTCGGAAAAACCTACTGCGACTTCTGCGCCTTGTCTTACAACAATAGCGGGAAGATTTCTTCCGTTTACGCCATCGTACGCAGTTTGGCATCCAACGAACAATACTATATCTAAGTCTGCGAACGAATCGGTCACCGTAATGTTTGTGCTTCCGGGTGACATTCCACCCCATGCGTGACTATATAAAGCGACTATTTCTTCTGCATCGTTCAATACGATTCCTGTTGAAGCCGCTATGCTTGTTCCTTCCCAAACAACCAAATGACCATGACTTCTACTTGTAAAAATATTGGTGTTTTTCAAGTCGGCAAGACAGTCGTCGGAACTAATGGCTCCGGTTTTCAGAGTAATATTATTGTAACTGGCATCATGTAAATAATTTCTTACGGTTTTTAAGCAACCTGCATGATTGTGCCAAGAATTTGATATACCATAAAAAGTTGTCTTGTATGTGTCAAGCAATTCAATAATCCACTCATCCTT
>CAZMAZ010000101.1:0-6527 GCA_964564255.1 uncultured Clostridium sp.
ATAACTCCCGCTTCTTTCCGTGCTTACCCTGCAAAAGAGATCCGTGAGGTGACATTTCACCACATTTTTGAGAAATCCGAAAAAACGGATTGACAAGAGGTCTGCCGCGTGGTAAAATAAAAGGGTAGATATTTTGCATTTTGTTTTTTATACCAAAATCGAAGGTTACATGCCTCGGGTCAAGCTGCTCGGGCAAAACAGAGGAAAGGAAGCCATTCCCTTAAAATGAAACACAAAATCACACATAGATTATTTTTGCTCCCGCTCATCCTTGTTTTTTTGCTTGCGGCATTTCTCTGTACCGCATGTGCAACCGAAAAATCCATAGAAGCGGGCACCGTACTGACCGCCGCCGATTTAACCGGTGACCCGACCTCGGTTTTCGGAACCGACTATGATCCCGATTGCATAAATCATGCCGGGACCTATACCTTTTCGGTAATAACGGGAGAGCATACCGCGAAATACCGACTTCGCGTGCGCGATACCACAGCCCCAATCGGTACAGTCAATCAAAAAACCTACTTTGCCGTTGGCGCAACCCTTCCCGATGCACGGTACTGCTTTGCATCTGTCACCGAAGCAGATACGTATACCGCCGCTTATATTACACGTCCCGAGCATTTTGATTCTCTGGGTGATTATCAGGTGCAGGTACAACTAACCGACGCTTCCGGCAATTCTTCTCCGATTTATGATGCGGTTATGACGCTGATTTACGATAAGGTCCCCCCCGAAATTCACGGCGCGTGTGATTTTGTTTCCTATGTGGGGGAAGCTATTGCATATGAAAAGGGAATCACTCTGACCGATAACTGTGCGGGAACTGTTCGCCTGTCGGTTGACAGCACAAAGGTCAATCAGCAGCTCGCGGGTTCTTATCCCGTTACCTATACTGCCACCGATGCGGTCGGAAACACTGCTTCGGTTACGGTAACAGTCCGAATTTTGGAACAGACAGTCAGCGAAGATACCTTAAATCAACGATTGGATGCCGTCATAAGCTCGATTATTACACCGCAAATGGACAGGGAAGCGCAATGCCGCGCCGTTTACACATATGTACAAGAAAATATAGCATACAGCGGTTCCTCGGATAAAAAGGATTGGATTGCCGCGGCATACGATGCATTGTTCGTTTCGAGAAGCGGGGATTGCTACAGTTATTTTGCGGCTGCCAAAGCCTTTCTGGAACGTCTCAACATTCCCAATATGGATATTAAGCGCACGCCGGGATTGGTCTCGGAAACACACTATTGGTCACTTGTCAATATCGGTACGGAAGCAAATCCGCGTTGGTACCATTTTGACTGTACGCGTCTGACCGCAGATTATAAGGTCAGCGGCTGTCTTTTGACCGATGCGCAGGTGGTTGCCTACGATGCCTGGCGCGACGGATCCTATTTCCGTGCCTATGACAAAACGCTGTATCCCGCTTCCGATACAAAAATTATCACGCACATCCCGCAACTGGAACTGTATCTTTCGAATCATTCCTGATTCTTAATTCCTAATTCGTATTTTTACAAAGGATTCTTTTATGCTTACCAACATCTTACAATATCTGGAAAACAGTGTCGAGCGCTGTCCCGATAAAATTGCTTTTTCCGACGGAACCGATGCTCTCACCTTTGCAGAGCTCTCATCCCGCGCACGCCGTATCGGCGTTTCGCTGATTCAAAAGGGACTCGTAAGGGAACCCGTTCTGATTTTAATGGACAAGACGCCCTACGCAATTGCCGCCTTTTTCGGCGTTATTTATGCCGGTGGATTTTATGTAGCGCTTGACGGCAAAACTCCCGTCGCACGGGCACAAATGATTTTTGAAACCACAAAAGCACGGTATCTGATTTGCGATGAAAAAAATCGCGCACGCGCCGAGGCGTTGCCGTTTGAAGGTACGGTTTTAACCGACACGGCGCTCCTTGCAGCCGATCCCGATACCCCGTCCTCCTTAGCCGCCCTTGCGCAAGTACGTAACCGCCAGCTGGACATTGACCCGATTTATATCGTCTTCACCTCCGGTTCAACCGGCGTTCCCAAAGGTGTTGCCGCTTGCCATCGCTCGGTAATCGATTATACGGAAGCACTTTGCGAAGCGGTTCCGTTTGACCGAGATACCGTGTTCGGCAACCAAACGCCCTTGTATTTCGATGCCCCTCTGAAGGAAATTATGCCGACACTGAAATACGGTGCCACAACCTATTTGATTCCGCAAAGTTTCTTTCTGTTTCCCGTTAAGCTCTGCGATTTCCTCAATCAGCACCGCATCAATACCGTTTGCTGGGTCGTTTCCGCTCTGACCATGATCTCCTCTTTGGGAGCACTGGATAAAAACCCGCCCGCATATTTGCGTCTGGTCTGCTTTGGAAGCGAAGTCTTTCCGCGCATGCAATACGACAAATGGCGTGCAGCCTACCCCGATATTCCGTTTTTTAACCTTTACGGTCCGACTGAGGCGACCGGCATGTCTTGCTATTGGCGGGCGGATCGCCCTCTTTCTCCCGAGGAACCGATTCCGATCGGACGCCCCTTCCGCAATACCGAAATTCTGCTTTTGACCGAAGACGGGCAGGAAGCCCCCGCTGGAGAATGCGGCGAAATCTGCATTCGAGGTACCTGCGTAACGCTTGGTTATTACGCTAATGCCGCGAGAACACAAGAAGCATTCGTGCAAAATCCGCTCAATACGGCATACCCGGAGCAAATCTATAAAACAGGCGACATCGGACGGTACAATTCCCACGGGGAATTGGTTTTCCTGACGCGTAAGGACTCTCAAATCAAGCACATGGGACATCGCATTGAACTCGGTGAAATCGAAGCCGCCGCCGCGGCTGTGCCGAATATTACCCGCGCCTGCTGTGTTTACGATGCCGAAAAGAAACGAATTGTGCTTTTCTATACGGGAGCGGTCTCTGCCGAAGCACTTCTGACCTCTTTGCGCGACCGCGTGCCGCGGTATATGTTACCGTCCGTATGCACGGTATTGGACACCATGCCGCTAACCCCCAACGGAAAACTGGACAGACGAACATTGGGCATACAAGCGCAAAAGCTATAACCGCCAAAATACTTACACACGATTGGAGATTTTTATCATGGAAGAACTGTTGCATATTTTGCATGATTTACACCCCGAAATTGATTTCGCCACCGAAACAGGACTGATTGAAAACGGCATTTTGGATTCTTTGGATATTGTTTCACTGGTCACCGAAATCAACGACACCTTTGACGTATCGATTCCCGCCGAGGAAATTCTGCCGGAAAATTTTGACTCTGCGCAAAGTCTGATGGCACTGATCACACGTCTTGACGAGGACTGATTGCCCGCAATGACCTTCGCATCATTTGCATTTCTCGCCTTTGCCGTCGTTGTCCTCTTGCTCTATTACCTGCTTCCGCGGAAATGGCAATGGGGATTCCTTTTGGCGGCAAGCTGGCTGTTTTATGCCCAAAGCGGTATTCTGAGCCTTTTCCTTCTATGGACAGTCACTCTAATCACTTTCCTTTTCGGAAAACGGCTCGGACGTATGCTGGAAAGGGAAGCGGCATGGATCGAACAGCACCGCGCCGTTCTCGGGAAAGAAGAACGAAAGGCTCACAAGGCAAAGGAAAAGAAAAAGCGCACACGTGTGTTGGCATGCGGACTGATACTGATTCTTTGTATCCTTTTTGCGGATAAACTGGCAGAAACCGTTCTGCTTCCGTCAATTGCAATGCCGCAAAGGCTCTCTTTCCTCTTGCAAAAAATCAATCACCCGTGGGGTACCCCGACAATTGGCGGCACCTTTTTGTCGGTGATGGGAATTTCCTACTACATTTTCATGGCGGCAGGATATTTGATTGATGTCAGTCGCGGAAAAACAACGGCGGCAAAACAATATTTCCGTCTGTCGCTTTTCCTTTGCTTTTTCCCTCAAACCGTGCAGGGACCGATCGGCAGATACGAAGAGCTGTCCGCTCAGCTCTTTGCGCCGCATTCCCCCCGTTGGGACAACCTGTCCCGCGGCTTTTTGCGCATTCTGTGGGGATTTTTCAAAAAACTGGTGATTGCGGATGCACTTGCACCGGTAATAGGACAGTTGACCGGTGATTCTTATACGGGCGGATATGTTCTTTTGACCGCAATTTTGTATACCGCACAAATCTACGGTGATTTTACGGGTGGTATTGACATTACAATCGGTCTTGCGGAAATGATGGGCATTACCTTGTCCGAAAACTTTATACATCCGTTTTCCTCGCTTTCTCTGAAGGAATATTGGAACCGCTGGCATATCACCATGGGTGCCTGGTTTACCGACTATCTGTTTTATCCTTTGTCGGTCAGCCGCCCCATGCAAAAACTCTCCAAATACAGTCGGGAAAAGCTCGGCGCCAAGGTTGGGAAACGCATTCCCGTTTATCTTGCCACCGCCGTTACCTGGTTTGCAACCGGCATTTGGCACGGATTGCATCCAAATTTTATCGTTTGGGGCATGCTCAACTGCGTCATATTGCTTCTGTCGCAGGAGTGCGAACCGCTTTACCGTCGGCTTCACGCCAAATTCCCGCGGCTGAAAAAATCCGCACCGTACCGTTGCTTCTGCCGCGCCCGCACCTTTTTCCTGGTTGGCTTGATCCGTCTTTTCGATGTATATACAGACGTCCCGACCACCTTTGCAAAAATCGGTTCGATTTTCTGTGTCTTCAATTATAGAACCGTATTTACCTCGCTTTTATCCTTTGACCTTTCGCTTTCCGAGATACTCTTACTTCTTTTTGCCGTCCTTATCGTGTGGACGGTAGCCCGTATCGGAGAGAAAAAAGATTTGCGCAGTATACTGTGCAATCGTCCCTTCGCTTACACCGCCGTTTGCGTCGCACTTGTCTTTGTTATCCTGCTTTTCGGTGCCTACGGCATGGGATATGACGCATCACAGTTTATTTACGGAGGAGCTAAATTCAAATGAAACAAACGCATAAACGATGGATTGCCATTCTCTGCGGTCTGCTTTTGCTTACTGTTTTGCTTTTCTTTGCACAAGCATTACTCCTTCCCAAATACATGAGCGAAGAAAAAAAAGAAGGGGCACTTACCGCGGAATACTACACCCACGCAGGCGGTCACGATATTCTTTTCCTGGGGGATTGCGAGGCATACGAAACCTTTGTTCCCGCCGTTCTTTGGAAAGAATGCGGACTTACTTCCTATGTTCGCGGCGGACCGCAACAGCTGGTCTGGCATTCGTATTACACCCTTGCAGACACCCTGCAGTATGAAACCCCGCAAGCGGTAGTCTTTAATGTGCTTGCGCTCAAATACGGAGAGCCGCAGGATGAAGCATACAACAGAATGAATATAGACGGCATGCGCCTTTCCGGCCATAAATTGCAGTGTATTCGTGCCTCCATGACAGACGGCGAATCCTTTCTTTCCTATCTGTTTCCGCTTTTGCGATACCATGCGAGATGGAGTGAACTGACAAGCGAGGATTTTCGCTTTTTATTTACAAGAGATACGGTTTCGCTTGACGGTTATCTGCCGAAAACAGAAATCGTTCCCATGGAAGAAGCATCGCAAGATCCTCCGCTTTTGACGCAACCGTCACTGCCGCAAACTTCCATGGAATACCTGCAAAAAATGGTTACCCTTTGCCGCGAACACAATATTCGCCTGATTTTGGTAAAAGCACCGACCAACACCTGGAAATATTGGTGGTACGACGAATGGGATGCGCAGATTACCGCCTTTGCACGGGAAAATGAAATTGCATACTACAACCTCATAAACAATGTCGAAGAAATCGGATTGGATTTCACAACCGATACCTACGACGCAGGCGTGCATCTCAATATCAGCGGTGCAGAAAAAACAACCCGCTATTTGGCAACTATTTTGCAAAACAGCGGATTGACACACAATGGGGAAACCGATACGGCATATTGGACAAAGCAATATGAATCGTTTGTCACCTTTACAAATATCTATCACGAAAGAGGGGAAACCAACTCATGAAACTATTCTTGCAAATTGCAATCTGCATTCTTGCGGTATTTGGCATTCTGACACTTTTCGCCTGCGAAAACCTTCCATCCTCCCAAACCGCCTATGCCTTTTCTGTAAACGGAACAGATGCCGTCCCCGGCGCAGATGCATCGCCGGTCCTTGCCGCGGCGGGAAGCTATCTGCAGTTTAGCGAATCCGGTTCCTGCGGCGGTTTTGAAGGCACAGACAAGGTCTACACCTACAACGGATACCGTATTTACACCACACCCGCCGAAAATGGAGATGTAATTTCCAAAATCGAACTGACTTCGGATGCCGTTTCCACAAAAGAAGGCATCAAGGTCGGCGCTACCACGGCACAGATTATCTCCGCCTATGGGGAAAGCACCAAACCCGATGCCTATGTCTATACGGCAGGAAACACCGTATTGCAATTTACCGTACGCGACGGCGCCGTTGTCGGCATCGTATATACCTGCAAGTAAAGAGACAGAAAAAGCAGGGAAGAGCCGGCAAAACTATTTGTCGGCTT
>CAZMAZ010000102.1:0-6526 GCA_964564255.1 uncultured Clostridium sp.
TTGCCAAGCTTTTTCTTTGCGCCTTCATGGTCAAAGAAAAAGCGGTAATGGATTTATGCATAATTAGGGAGCCTTTTGTCTGCAACCTGCGATTGTAAAACGCAGTTTTACAATCGATTATTCGAAAAAAAGGAAGGAGGAAAAACTGCATGAAACAGTCGGGACCGGACAAAGGTGTTCTGGGACGTGCGCGTGTAACGGCAGTGGTATTTGTCCTTCTCTTTTTGTATCTTGCCGTGCGCATTTTGCTTTTGCAGACGGTTGATTACGAAAAATACGAAAAATTGGTCATCGGACAGATGACCACCGAATCCACGGTCAAGGCGGATCGCGGGCGTATTTACGACGCGGACGGCATTGTAATTGCCACCAATGTGACCACATACCGTGTCTTTATTTCGCCCTCCGCCATTGCTCGCTTGTCGACTGCCGACGGCGTGGATTACGCCGCACGCATTTCGGACGGCATGGCAGAGATTCTCGGCGTTGACCGTGAAGAGATTCTCAAGCAAACCACCTATACAAACAAGCTGGACCGCACGCTGGCGCGGGAGGTCAAGGAAACGGTAGCCGAACAGGTTTGGGCGTATGTGGAAGAGAACGATTACGGAGATATGATTTTTACCGAGGCAACCTCCACCCGATATTATCCCTACAACACGCTTGCCTCCCACCTGCTCGGCGCAGTCGGCTCCGGATACGGCATCGAAGCGCAATACAACAGCTATCTTGCGGGCGAAGACGGCAAATACATTACCGCGCGCGATTCCTCGGGCAAGGAAATGCCCTACGAATACGACAGCTACATTCCCGCCACCGACGGCGCGGACGTGACCAGCACCATCCGTTTGTATGTACAGTCTGCACTGGAGGAGGAGCTGGAAGCGACCTATATCGAATCGGGCGGGCAAAACCGTGCCTGCGGGATTGTGATGGATGTCGAAACAGGCGCGATTATTGCCATGGCGGTCTATCCGTCCTTTGATTTGAACAATCCGCGCGCACTTGACGCCGCATCGCTTCAAAAACTTGCCGATTCCGGTTTGGAGGAGGGAAGTGAGGAATATTCCAATCTGCAGACCGAGTTGATTCTGTCCATGTGGTCAAACAAGAATATTACCGAGCCGTATATGCCCGGATCCACCTTTAAGGTGGTGACCGCCGCCATGGCGTATGAGGAAAACAAGGTGAACGAAAACGAGCATTTCAACTGTCCCGGTTATTATATCGTCAACGGCACCAAAATTCGCTGTCACAAGGTACAGGGACACGGCAGCTTGACCTTTGCGGGCGGCATTCAGCAATCCTGTAACCCGATTTTGATGCAGATGGGATTGCGCATCGGATCGGAATCCTTTTACAACTACTTCCGCTCCTTCGGCTATCGCCAAAGGACCGGGATTGATCTGCCCGGTGAGGTGGACGCCTCCAGTCTGTTCTGGGACAAGGAAACCTTCTCGAGCGCAGATATTTATCTTGCCACTGCCGCTTTCGGGCAGAACTTTAAAGTAACCGCCCTGCAGCAGTTGACCGCCATTGCCGCGGTTGCCAACGGCGGATACTTGGTAACACCGCATGTGGTGGAGCGCGTGACCGACCAAAACGGCAATGTTTTGTATGAATTTGACGGCAACACACGTCGGCAGGCGGTCAGCCGTGAAACCTGCGAAACGGTTTCCAAGATATTGGAGGAAGGCGTTTCGGGAAACGGCGGCGCCAAAAATGCGTATGTCGCGGGGTACCGCGTGGCGGCAAAAACAGGAACCTCCGAGAAAAAGGACGAGGGAGACGGCAAGTATGTCTGCTCCTGCGTTGCCTTTGCGCCGGCGGACAATGCACGGTATGCGGCAATTATTTTGGTGGATGAGCCGACCAAGGGCACACTGTACGGCAGTGTGGTGGCGGCGCCCTATATTCAGCACCTTTTGGAGACCATTTTGCCGTATTTGGGCGTGGAAGCGGAATATACCGATGAAGAACTGGAAAAAATGGCGATTGAAACCCCGTCGCTTCTGTATTGGGGCACATCGGTCGCAGAGTCCTTTGCAAAGAGCATGGGCATTGAAGTGGAAATTGTCGGAGACGGCACGCTTGTCAAGGCGCAAAGCCCGGCAGCCGGCACCAAGATGGAATCGGGCAGTGCAAAGATTTATTTGTACACCGATGCCAAGGCGGAAAAGCAGACGGTTACGGTTCCCGACCTGATGGGGAAAACCGCGGTTGCCGCCAATCAGACCCTGGCAAATCGCGGTCTGAATATTCGCATTCAAGGAACCAGAAACTATTTAAGCGGCAGCGGCGCAACCGTTGTGGCGCAAAGCCCCGCGGCAGGGACCGAGGTGGAGGCGGGTACCGTGATTACGGTCACCTTCCGCTATACCGACCTGACCGACGACTAAAGGAACCCTAAAAAAATAAGGACAATACAAAAAGTAAGGATGTAAAAACTGCGTAAAAATAAAAATTACGGAGGGTTTACATGAAACTCGGAGAACTGATAAAAGAATTTGCCAAAAAATCCGAACCCGATTTCGGGCCGGAATTTGCCGAGATTGAAATTGGCGGCATCTGCACCCATTCGGCGCGGGTGCGGCAGGGGGATTTGTTTGTCTGCCTTTGCGGCATGCACCGAGACGGGCATGACTGTGCGGCGGAAGCGGTGGCAAACGGCGCCGCGGCAATTGTTGCCATGCGTGGGCATCCGCTTCCCGCACTCGATGTGCCGATTTTGCGGGTACGCAATACGCGCAAAACACTTGCGTGGCTGTGTGCGGCGTTTTATCGGCACCCGGAGCGCAGACTGACTCTGGTCGGCATTACGGGCACCAACGGCAAAACCACGGTTTCGCACATGCTGTATGCGATTTTGCGCGAAGCGGGTGTGCGCTGTGCCTGTATCGGGACGCTGGGTGTGCTTGTGTCCGACCGTGTGGCAAGGGAAGGCACGCAGGGGGTGGATTTCGGCATGTCGGCAGACCCGCTTGCCAATATGACCACGCCCGACCCCGAACGGCTGTTTGCCTTGCTTGCGGCGCTGGCGGATGCGGGTGTGACCCACGTGATTATGGAAATAAGCTCGCACGCATTGGCACTTTGCAAGGTTTCGCCGCTGTATTTTCGCGTCGGCGTGTTTACCAATCTCAGTGCCGAGCATCTGGATATGCATGGCAATATGGAAGCGTATTTTGCGGCAAAAGCTACCCTGTTTGCCGCATGCGATATAGGAATTTTTTACACGGGCGATGCTTACGGCAGGCGTTTGTACGACATGCCGGGCAAGCATTGCCAAAGCCTTTCCTGCTCCTCCTCCTTCGGCGCGGATTATACCGCGACCGATGCGGTGTACACCCCCGAAGGGGTGCGGTACCGTCTTTTGTCCGCAAGCATCAGTCTGTCGGTGTGCTGTCCGGTGCCCGGGGTGTTTACCGTGCCAAACAGCATGCTGGCGATAGCCTCCGCACTGCGGCTGGGCATTTCCGCCGAGATTTGCAGGCAGGCTTTGGCAGGCTTTGCGGGCGCTGCGGGACGCATGGAGCGTGTGCCGCTTCCGGGAGCCGATTTTTCGGTCCTGATTGATTACGCACACACCCCCGACGCACTGGAAAAGCTGCTCTTGTCGGTGCGGCAGATTCGGCGGCGGGGACAGCGCATTCTGCTTTTATTCGGATGCGGCGGCGACCGCGATCGCACCAAGCGGCGACGCATGGGGCAGATTGCCTCGGCACTTGCCGATTTTCTGATTATCACCTCCGACAACAGCCGAACCGAAGACCCGGATGCCATTATCGAGGAAATTATCGGCGGCATTGACCGCGAAAAGCCCTACACGGTGCTCCCCGACCGCGGGGAAGCAATACGGTATGCGGTGTCGGTTGCGGAGCACGGAGATATTTTGTTGCTTGCGGGAAAAGGGCACGAGCAATACGAAATCAATCAAACGGGACGACACCCGTTTAACGAACGGGACAGCGTGCTTGCCGCATGGAAATTGCGCGGCGGCTGAGCGCTGCAGCCCGAAGAAAGGAAGGACAAAACCGAAATGAAAATCAAATTGGGACTCGGACCGCTTTGCATGAAGGATGTTGCGGCATACTGCGGCGGCGATTATTATAATTTTACCGGTGACGATTCTGTTTTTTTTGAATGGATTTGTACCGATTCGAGCGAGGCGGATGCCGATACCATGATGGTTGCCATCCGCGGCGAGCGTGCAGACGGGCACGATTATATCGGAAAGGCGATGGAAAACGGATGCCGTTGCTTTTTGTGCGAATATGTTCCTTCCTGTATAGCGGGGAGGTCGGTCAGCGCCGTGATTGCCGAGGATTCGGTTTCGGTGCTCTGCCGCATTGCGCAAAACTATCGCGAAAAACAGCCGCTTTTGCGGATTGCCGTGACCGGAAGCGTCGGGAAAACCACCGCCAAGGAGATGATCGGCGCCGCACTGGGCGAGAGCATGCAGGTCTTCCGCACGGCGGGCAACTTTAACAGCACCATCGGCATGCCCTTGTCTTACATGTCGGTCGGAGCGGACTCTGAAGCGGCGGTATTTGAGATGGGAATGAGCGGATTTGGCGAAATTGCCGCCATGACGCAGGCGGCACAGCCGCAGATTGCCGTGATTACCAATATCGGCACCTCTCATTTGGAATTTTTGAAAACACGTGAAAATATTGCGCGCGCAAAGTTGGAAATTGCAAGCGGCTTGCAAAAGGGAGGCGTTTTGCTTTTAAACGGCGACGAGCCGTTGCTTGCGGGACATCACGGTGACGGCTATCGGACGCTTTATGTTTCCTGCGAGGGGAATCCGACTGCCGACTACGCGGTGCGGGAGATTGTCTGCGCCGCGGGGGAAAGCCGTTTTACGCTGTCCTGCCCGCAGGGAGAGCAGGTTTGCGTCACGGTTCCGGCACTCGGTAAGCACATGGTGGCGGAAGCGGCGTTTGCCTATGCCGTTGCCGCCGAAGCGGGCGTGGAGCGAGATGCCATACTGCGCGGGCTTTTGCGCTATCAGCCGCTGGGGCGGCGCCAGAATGTGCGCCCGTGCGGCGACGTGACCCTGATTGAGGACTGCTACAATGCCGCGCCCGAATCCATGCACGCCGCGCTGGATGTGCTTTCGATTCGGAAGCGGGAAAAGGGCGGCAGAGCGATTTGCGTGCTGGGCGATATGCTGGAGCTCGGAGAGCAATCGGACGCCTTCCACAGAGAGGTGGGCACCTATGCGGCAAACAGCGGTGCGGACCTGCTCTTTACCCTGGGAACGCGGGCACTTGCCTATGCCGACGGCGCCTGTGCGGCGCATATGAAGGCATCGCAAATTTATTCCTTTTCCGATGCGGACGAGGAGACGGTAACCGCCATGGCAAAGGCGGTTGCGGACGCCCTTTTGCCGGGCGATACGGTACTGATTAAGGGAAGCCGTGCCATGCGTATGGAGCGCATTTGCGCCTATTTGGACAGCCGCTTTTCGCAGACCGAAGACGGGGCATCCCCAAAAACACAAAATTGACATTGACGGAGGACTTTCAAAATGCCGGATCAGATTTATTTGTCGGCGGGAATTTTACTGGTAGCTTCCTTGCTTCTCACCTTGCTTGCAACCCGCCTGATTTTACCTATACTCAAACGTAAGAAAATCGGACAACCGATTTCGGGATATGTGCTTGAGCACAAAAGCAAGGACGGCACCCCCACCATGGGCGGTATCTGCTTTATTCTTGCCATTCTGCTTTGCATGACGGTTGTCTTTCTCCTGCTTGCCGCGGACGGCGTCGCACAAAAGTATATTCCGCTGGCACTGGCATTGGCACTCGGTGTCGCAAACGGCATTATCGGGTTTGTGGACGATTATGCCAAGCTCTGTAAAAAGGAAAACATCGGACTGAGCGTGATACAAAAGCTGGTTTTGCAATTTGCGGTTGCAGGTGCCTATGTGGCGGTCATGGCATATACGGGCTACTTGTCGACCGTGGTTGTGATTCCGTTTGGAAATTGGCAGCTTGACCTTTCCTATGCGGCGTACCCGATTTATGCCGTTTTGATTGTCGGCTTTGTCAACAGCACCAATATTACCGACGGAATTGACGGACTTGCCTCTTCGATTACGCTGGTGGTTGCCGCCTTTTACCTGATTGCCTCCTTTACACTGGCGGATACGGGGCTTTCCTATGCCGCGGCGGTGCTTGTGGGCGGCATGCTCGGATTTTTGTGCTTCAATCACTATCCCGCCAAGATTTTCATGGGGGACACCGGCTCGCTGTTTATCGGCGGACTGTTGATGGGCATGGCGTTTATGACAGGCAAGGTTTTGATCTTGCTGATTGCGGGACTTGTCTATATCTGCGAGATGCTTTCCAGCCTTTTGCAGGTGCTGTATTTTAAATTGACGCACGGGAAGCGGTTATTCCGCATGGCACCGGTGCACCACCACTTCCAAAAGGGCGGTTGGAGCGAGGTGCGCATCACGCTGACCTTTGCCGCAACAAGTGCACTTCTTTGTGTCATTGCTTATTTCGGTTTGTAA
>CAZMAZ010000103.1:0-6493 GCA_964564255.1 uncultured Clostridium sp.
ACGGGCGATGAAGGAACCCCATCGCCCGCAGCCGATAACTGTTATCTGCATGTCGTGTTCTCCTTGCTAACTGTTTTTTTTATTATCATATACAGTATACAGGAAAATGCGAAAAATTACAAGACCTTTGCAAGAAAAGTTTTCAAACGTTCACAATTCGGCGACCCGAAAACCTGCCCGGGGGTTCCGTCTTCCATAATTTGACCGTTGTCCATAAAGAGAACCCGACTGCCGACCTCGCGTGCAAATCCCATTTCGTGTGTTACTACGACCATGGTCATACCGGAATCGGCAAGGTCGCGCATCAAATCCAGCACTTCACCGACCATTTCGGGGTCCAAAGCACTTGTCGGTTCATCAAAAAGCATGACGGACGGATTCATGGCAAGCGCACGCACAATCGCAATCCTTTGCTTTTGTCCGCCCGAAAGCCTGGACGGGTATTCGTCCCGCTTATCGTACAGCCCGATGCGATTCAGAAGTGTCGCACCGCGTTCTTCCGCTTCCTGTCGGGTCATGATGCCAAGCTCGGTGGGGGCAAGGGTGATATTTTGCATGACCGTGAAATTGCTGAACAGATTGAAATGCTGAAATACCATGCCCATTCGCTGTCTGGCGGTATCGATGTTGATACGATTGTCTTTTTCGATTTTGCGGAGAAGGGAAGCATAGGTGTGTCCTTCGTTTTTCTTCAAAAGGTCATTTTTCTTGATTTCCGCGATGATTTCCGCGTCGGCTGTTTTCGCCGCACCGCTTGACGGGTTTCTTGCCTCCCACATGGATGCATAGGTTTTGGAAGCGCGAATAACATCAAAATGCAGGTAGGGATCGGGGGCGGTTAAGAGCTTTCCCTCCATCCAAATTTCGCCGTAAGTAGGCTCCTCCAAAAGGTTCATGCACCGCAAAAGCGTGCTTTTGCCACTGCCGGAGGGTCCGATGATAACAACTTTTTCGCCGCGGGAAATTTTGCAGGAAACCGCATTCAATACCTTTAGATTGTCAAAATATTTGTAGACATTGTTCACATGAACGATTGTTTCATTTTCCATGATTCTTCTCCCCGCGATTGAGCTTTTTTTCAATCAGTTTTTGCACCTGTTGCAGTCCAAGCACCAAAATCAGATAAATCGCCGCAATAATAAAGAGCGGCATATACATTTTCATGCTTTGCGTCGTGACATATTTTTGAATTTTGGTCAGGTCAATAATGCCGACATATCCCGCAACCGATGTTTCCTTAATCAGTGTGATAAATTCGTTGAAGATGGTCGGAATGGCGTGCTTGATAGCCTGCGGCAAAACGACCTTGGAAAAGGTGCGAATCCAGGACATGCCCAAACTTCTGCCCGCTTCCATTTGTCCGTAATCCACCGCGTTGATACCGCCGCGCAAAATTTCCGCCATGTAAGCGCCGCTGTTGATGCCAAAGGTCAAAATGGCAACGAATATGCCTTCGGTGTTGGACAGTCCGAAAAAGCTGACACTGCCGATTCCCTTGAGAAGTACAAAATAGCAAATAAAGAGCTGAAGCACGACCGGTGTGCCGCGAATCACGGTTACATAAAGGCGTGCAATTGCGTCAAGAATTTTCATCCCGAAAAAGCGTTTGGGAGAAATGCGCACGGCGGTGACCAGGATACCGATGATAAGACCGAGCAGACAGGCACCGAACGCGATGATAATGGTGTTTCGAAGCCCCTGCAAATAAAGTTTGTAATAATCATATTCGATAAAGCAAAGGCGAAAATCTTCCCACAGCTTTATAAAAAAGTTGGCAACAGCGTCCATGTATCTTTAGCCTTTCTGATTTTTTTTGAAATGATAACGCAAAACCGGAGATCCGGCAACAAAGCATGTTGCACGGGTCTCCTTGTTTGCAAAAACGGTTATTCTGCGGGTTCGATTGCGGAATATTGTTCAAACCACTTGTCGATTTGAGACTTACCGCTGTCGTCCTTCGCCAGCAATTCGTCCAAAGCGGCATTTACTTTTTCAATCAGCGCGGTGTTGCCCTTCTTTGCAACCACCCCGTACTGTTCCGCTTCCAGACCTTCAATTGTTGCATAGGCAAAATCGGTATTTTCGGCAACCAATTGCGCCGCAACCTGTGAGTCAACAATCAGATATTTGTCTGCGTTGCCCTTGATGGATTCCAGTGCCGCCAGCACCTCGGCAAAGTCTTTGGAATCGGCAATTTTCCATTCGTCTTTTTTCTCGGCAATGGTGGTTTGGCTGGTAGTACCGGTTTGATATGTAACGCTCTTGCCTTCAAAGTTGGAAACAGCGAAATCACCGTCCACAATGGTGGGATTTGAAGACTTCAAATAAACAACCGCTTGGAATGCGTCGCCCCAGTAAAATTTGGAAAACTCCACAGCCTTTTCACGGTCGGCTTTCCACGAAATGCCCGCGATACCGAGTGCGTTATCTTCACTGATACCCGCTACGATAGCATCGAAGGAACCGTCAACCACCTTGAGGGTGTAGTCGTATTTGTTTGCAATATATTTGGCAATTTCCATATCCACACCGATAACATCGGTTTTTCCCTTTTCGGTGAATTCCCAAGGGGCAAACCCCGCTTCCGTATACACGATCAGTTCCTGTTTGTTATCTTCCGCACAGGAAGTGAACATTGCCGACATGGCAAATACGGTTGCCAGTGCGAGTAAAACGACGACGACTTTTTTCATGATTTTCATAACATAAACTCCTTTGTTATTTTGTCGGCAATGAAACCGGCTTTCTTTCGATTTGTTCGATGTGCATAATTATACACTTCGAATGCATATTTGTCAACCCCTTTTTTTGAAAAAAGTTACTTTTTCCGTTTTACTCAAAATGCGCAAATATTTTATGTATCGATTGTTGTAATTGCACAACAAACGGCGATAAAATAGGAGAAAAAGCGTTTTTCGCGGTGAATTGAAAGTGGGCAAAAGCGAAAAAACGCCTGCGTTCGTAACCGAACGCAGGCGTTTTAAAATGAATAGTTTTATGAATATTCACTCATGCATTCGCAAGAGAGGCATAAAGCAAAGCTCTTGTTTTCTCGACGGCAACCTCATAAGCGGTGCCGAGTACGACCGAAATTTCACGGCACAGACAGCGAAGGGCGATTGCTTCATATTCGTTATCGACCTCGGGAAGCCGCTTTTTTTGTTCGGCAAACGAGCGGCGCCTGAGCGCAACTGTTTGCAAAACGCGAATCCATCCGCGCGGATCGTTGTTGGAAAGAATGTCGCGGTAAACATTTCTTCGTTGCTTTTCGTTGGAAACCGAAATGACTTCGACCGAAGAGAAAACCTCACGCAGTGCATCGACCTGCTCCCGAGACATGAGGGAGCGCATGTTGACCGATGTGTTTTCCACCGGCGTGTAAACCGAAGAGCCACTGGGAGAACCGAGCGGTTTGAGTACGTAATAGAGCCTTTGATCGGTCGCGTCAAAGGGAGAGGGAACAATATCACAGACAAGGCAAACTCCGCTTGTGCCGTACACAATATAATCGTTTTTGTTGTACATGAAAAAATCCCTCCGTTTCAAATTTGAGCTTTAAATTATCTTTTCATATATATTATATCACATTTTTTGGAAAAAAGCACGTCTAAAACACAAAAATTCACAGAAAATTCACGATTCAGTTATACAGCTGCGCGAATGAACAGATTGTAAATCTTTGACGCTTGGTTGCGAAACACATGATAAACGTCGGCAAACTGCATATAATGGAAATACAAGAAATAAGTAAAAAGCGAGGTGCGCGTATGGAAGCGGGACAGAATCGGAATATATTTTTGGGGAAATACTTTGGGACGGACGGATTTCGCGGCGAAGCGGGAGTGGGCTTGACGGCAGAGCATGCATTTCGCATCGGCGGCTTTTTGGGATTGCCGCAAAACGGGAAACGTGTGCGTGTTTTAATCGGAAAGGATACAAGACGGTCTTGCTACCAGCTTGAATATGCGCTTGCCGCCGGGGTTGCCGCTTCGGGCGGGGATGCATGTCTGTTGCATGTGGTGCCTACGCCGGGAGTTTCCTGGCTTTGCGGTGCGGGGAAATACGACTACGGGGTAATGATTTCCGCGTCGCACAACCCTTACTATGATAACGGCATCAAAATTTTTAATTCTCACGGAGAAAAAGCAGAGGATGAACTGCTTACACGGATCGAGGCGTGGATTGACAGCGATGAGAGAGCGCCGATTGCAGTGCGGGAGCATACGGGATGTGTGTACGATTGCGCGGAAATACGTGAGCGGTATGCACGGCACCTGCTGTCTGTGACAACCGAATCGCGGGATGCCGAACCGCTTGTCGGGTTGCGCGTGGGGTTGGACTGTGCAAACGGCGCGGCATGGCGTATGGCGCCCTTCCTCTTTCGGCAGGCAGGCGCCACGGTATATACCATAGGCGACGCGCCGGATGGCATTAACATCAATGCAGGCGTTGGGTCAACTCATATAGAGGCGCTTTGCCGTATGGTGTGGGAGCATGGACTGGATTGCGGATTTGCGTTTGACGGAGATGCCGACCGATGTATTGCCGTGGATGGGGACGGAAACATGATTGACGGGGATAAAATCATGTATATATTTGCACGTTCTTTGCAAAAAGAAGGGAAATTATACGGGAATACCGTGGTTATGACCGGGATGTCAAATCTGGGATTAACGCGCGCATTGGATGCTTTGGGAATTGCTTCGGTGCGGACTGCTGTCGGAGACCGTTATATTTACGAATGCATGGAGGCAAACGGTTATGTGCTCGGCGGAGAGCAATCGGGGCATATTCTTTTGCGCGACCGTGAAGTAACGGGAGACGGTATTTTGACCGCTCTGCTTCTTGCGGTGGAAATGGTCAACAGCGGATATGCGTTTCGCGACGCCCTGCGCGAGATGACCGCGCCTGTCGAGATTTATCCGCAACTGACGCAAAATGTACGGGTCGAACATAAGAATGCCGTTTTGCAAAATCCCGCTGTTTTGGAAGAAGCGGCACTGGTCCGTAAATTGCTCGGAGACAGCGGCAGATTGCTTTTACGCGGAAGCGGAACCGAACCGCTTGTTCGTGTTATGGTGGAGGCACGGGAAGAAGAGACCTGCCGCGATTTTTGCAAGCGATTGGCGGCGGTGATTGCCCGTGCAGATGTGACAGAGAGGAGAGAAAATACTCATGCGTGATTCACACAATACGGATAATGTCGGCAATAATAATGCAGAAAACAGTTTGTTTGAGGCATTCACCGTGCAAAATCTTTATACACTTTCCGCCACACGGGCTGCCGCGTATCTTGCCGCTTTTCGCTATCCGTGGGAGGCACTTGGGGAATTGGCGGACTGGATTCGCGCCCTGCAATTTCGATTACCGGGCACGACATATCGGCAAATCGCACCGGAGGTCTATGTTGGCGTTGATACCGAGGTTGCAAGCACGGCAACGCTAATCGGCCCCTGCATTATCGGGCAAGGCTGTGAGGTGCGTCCCGGTGCTTATGTGCGCGGCGCAGTGTTGGCAGGGGACGGTTGTGTCATTGGAAATTCCACCGAATTAAAAAATTGCATTTTGTTTGATAGTGTCCAGGTTCCGCATTATAATTATGTAGGGGATTCGATTTTGGGGAAAGGTGCACATATGGGCGCGGGAGCGGTAACGTCCAATGTAAAGGGAGACAAAACATCGGTTTCAATTCATTTTGCGAAGGAGCGTATTTTAACGGGACGGAAAAAGTGCGGCGCCTTTCTTGGAGACGGTGCGGAAATCGGTTGCGGGTGTGTTCTCAATCCGGGTACCGTGATCGGAAAGGGGAGCCGTGTATATCCGCTGGTTTCGGTGCGAGAATGTGTGCCGTCGTTTCACATTGTAAAAAACAATGGTTGTGTAGTTAAAACAGAGCGTTAAAAAGTTCCTAAAGAAATCATATTTGGTAAAATAAGGAATTTTCAACGAAATAAATCGAATTTTTGCAAAAAATACTCAAAAAATTTTGAAAAAAGCTATTGACAAAGTCCTTTTGATGTGATATAATAAGCGAGCGCTGTTCAAGAGGAAGCGTGCTATGGCGGAATAGCTCAGCTGGCTAGAGCAATCGGTTCATACCCGATAGGTCATAGGTTCAAATCCGATTTCCGCTACCAGCGGCCCGTTGGTCAAAAGGTTAAGACACCGCCCTTTCACGGCGGTAATATGGGTTCGATTCCCGTACGGGTCATATGCAAAAAGGCTAAACCGATAGGTTTAGCCTTTTTGCATATGACCCGTACCCACGAACCCATGCCCGAAACGCATGGCGTTTCGGGCATGGGTTCGCATATCCCGCGAAGCCGTTGGAAGCTCGCTTCCAAAAGGCGAGCGTGGATATATTCAAATGCATTTTGCATTTGAAACAGACTGTAGACCAAAGCGCCTACTTTCAGCAGATTGCTGAAAGTTCTTTTGGCAGATTGCTGAAAGTTCTTTTAGCAGATTGCTGAAAGTTCTTTTAGCAGATTGC
>CAZMAZ010000104.1:0-6432 GCA_964564255.1 uncultured Clostridium sp.
GGGGTGTTGCATTGGTATTTATGTCGCATACGCTCTTCTCCAAGGTTTTTGTGCTTTCTTTCGCGGAGGCGGTCTTTTTTGCCGTGTTTTATGCCGCCGTCGATTTTTGCAAAATGAATTCCTTTTGAAATCGTGCGAAAACGCACAAAAACGCTATTGACAAATGCGGAGAATATGTTATAATAATAGTATCGGATGGGATTGGAGCTCGAGGCGTTTCGGCGCTTGCGCGGGAGAGCTGTCTGCGCTCCAAACCGATCGAAATAACACAATCAGAAAGGATTCTGTCATGAAACGAATGCGTATTTTAAGCGCACTGCTGGCTTTCCTGATGATTCTGGGAACACTTTCCGTGTTTACGGGTCTGACGGTTTTCGCCGACGGGGCAGACGAGACAGACGGAAAAGCGGAAAACAATAGCACCTCCGCTGTTTCCCACAATTACATTTCCAAAGGGTTGTATGCCTGGTTCTGCGGCGCGCAGAACACGGCAAACGGACAGCAGACCGATGCTTCCGTTTGGCAAGATTTGGTGAGCGGACTGAAAATGACGGTTGCCAAGGACCAAAACAACTATTTTACCGCCGAAGGATTGCACACAAAAGCGGAGCAACATTATTTCCCGGAAGAAATTGTGTCCCTTGTCAACGGTAATGCCTTTACGGTTGAAATCGAGTTCGGAGATTTTACCTCCATCGGGTCTTCGTTCAACACCTTCATGAACAGCCAAAACGACAATTTTGCACTGTTCCGCCGCAACGTCGGTGATGTGATTGAATGGAAATTCGGCGGTGTTACGCAGGGAGCCCGTCCGGTTGCTTCCAATGCTTTGGAAAATTTGGGCAACCATTTGATTACGGTCACCTATGCGTACGGTGATGTCGTCGAAATCTATGTTGACGGTCAAAAGAAGGCAAGCGCGGAATGCCTGCAATACATGGGAGCAGATAATTTGTTTATCGGTCATTCCGAGCAATCAAAGCAATTTGAAACCACATATCAAAATATTCGTTTCTATTCTCGCGCACTGTCCGAGGAAGAGGTTCTTTACAATGCCGCGGTTGACGGACATGCGAGCATTAAAGACTTTTACGTCCAAGACGGTTTGGTTTCTCTGTACAGCGGCGTTTCCAATACCGCAAACGGCTATGATGCACAGGCGACTGCTTGGACGGATCTTGTCAGCGGATACGATCTGCCGTTGACAATCAACGTAAAAAACTATTTTACAAACCAAGGCTTTTGCGTTTTGGGCGATACGACCATTCAGAAATTCCCAACCCAAATTGTGGATCTTGTAAACGGGCAGGAATTCACGGTGGAAATTCTGCTCGGTGATTTTACGCCGGTCGGTGCTTCCTACGGCACTATTATGAACAGTGCAAACGACAACTTTGCGCTTTTCCGCGGCTGCCACGATGACAGATTGTCCTTTAAGTTCGGCGGAATTGCCGCAACCGGACGTCCTTTTGTGGATAACGCAGAGGAGGTTATGGACAACGGGCTTATCTCCATTACATACAAGGTTAACGGGAAATGCCGTGTTTATTGTGACGGTGTGCTTGCCGCAGAGGTAGAGTGCGACCGCGCAATGGGGGCAGACAACCTCTTTATCGGGCAGCGCGATCCCGTAAAGACCTTTGCTTCCACCTATAAATCCATTCGCTTCTATAATCGCGAGCTGACTGCCGAGGAGGTTCTTGCAAACGCAACTGCGGATTGCAAAACGACCGAAGAAACCGAGATTGTGGAAACCTTGGAAAATCCGGGCTATGTAACCGTTGCACAGCCTGTTACCAAAATTGTCGGCGATGTTGCCATGGTGCGTTCCATCGGCTCCGCAAAAGAATTGGACAGCCTTGTTTTGGGAACGCAAAAGCCCGCTTCTGCGATTTATACCATTGACAAGGATTTGAATGTTGTTGATGCAAACGGAACTGTATTTTCTACCGTTACCGATGTTTTGAAAAGAACTGAATTTAAGATTCTCTCTTGCTTCCGCATCGCAGACAAAGAAACAGCGGATGCTCTGTCGGGCTTCCTTTCACTGAACCGTTTTTATGATGTACAGCTGCTCAGCGCAGACAAAGAAGTACTGCAATACGCCAGAGAGAAGATGCCCAACTGTTACGGCATTCTCGACATGCACGATGCATTTGCCGGCACAACCGATTTGAACGAGGAACAGCTTCTGGACATTCGCCGTGCGGTTAAAACATATAACGCATCTGTTGTTATTTTGCCGGTCGGACTTTGCTCCAATGAGGATGTGCAGTATTTGTACGACCGTCAGGTCAATGTCTGGGCATACGGCTCCGACACGCCGACGCTGTTTGAACAGTACTATGCACTTCTGTCCGGCGCAATCGGCATTGTTTCGGATGCGGTGGATTCCTATCTGGATATTGCTTGCAATCAATTTGAAGAAAACACCATGACGCGTTTGCCGATTAACATCGGACACCGCGGCATCCCGTCCAAATCGCCGGAAAACTCGATTGAAGGCGCGCAGTATGCATATGAGCTCGGCGCGGAGGTCATTGAAATCGACGTCTATTTGACCAAGGACAATCAGGCAGTTCTGATGCACGATGCAACAACGGGCAGAACCTGCAACAAGGATTTGGTGATTGCGGAAAGCACGCTGGAAGAACTGACCGCGCTGTATTGCAATAAGGGTTACGAACGGAAAGAACGCTTCAAAGACGCCAAGGTGCCCTCTTTGGATGCCTTCCTTGCCGCATTTACGGGAACGGATGTTCGGTTCTATATCGAGGTCAAGAGCGGCGGCGAGACGCTGGCGAAGATTGTAAAAGAGCTGATTGAGAAAAACAACATGTACGGTCAGTGCTCCATCATTTCCTTCAACGCCTCCGAATTGGCTGCGTTCCGCAAGATTTATCCCGAAATGTCGGTGGGCGGTTTGTGCATGGCATACATGAACGGAGACAATCCCGAATCCGAATTCCGTTCTGCTATGAGCTTTATCGGCAAGTACAACGCAACCTTGAACCCGCGCTTTACCGCAAACGGTTCGATTGCCAACTATGACTATCAGGAAGACGACCTGCGCGCCGCATTGATTCGCGGCATCCAGATTCACCCGTGGACCTTTGAAGGAAAAGCGACCAAATATGAGAGCCACTTTATCTGGGGTTACAGCGGATTGACCGGAAACAATGCTGACGTGTTTAAGACGACCACACGTAAGATTGCATTGCCGACCGATATTTCTCTGACAGTGGGCGAGAGCACGGAGCTGTCGCATATCCTGACCACCTATGCACGCAAAGAATTTGTGGAAAGCGGTGTGACCGTCAAGATGATTTCCGGAGACGCCGTTGCGGAAGGGAACACCATCACGCCCGGTGCGGCAGGTGAGATTGCATTTATCACCTCGTCACAGCACACATTCGGAAAGTCGACATACACCATGTATACGCAGCCTGTCACCTTGACCGTGGCGGCGGATGCCTCGACAGACTCCGGCGCAACCGATACGACAAACGATCCCGGTCAGACGACAACGGACGATACCTATATCGGAAAAGAAAACAAGGGATGCGGCTCCGCAGTCGGCAGTATGCTGGCAGTTGTTGCACTTGGCGCCGCTGTCGTCCTGCAGCGCAAAAAGAAAGAGGAGTAAGGCGCGATTTGCTGATGATTGATGCCGTGAGCGATTGATTTTTAAAATCGTCGCAAAAGGGAATCGACCAAAGCGCCGCAACAGAAACAGAAACAGAATCCCCCGTGCCGAGTCGGCACGGGGGGATTGATATATTGGGGATAGCCTCAATCAAAAGAGGTGTCGCAATGTTAAGAATGCGGACGAATTTCTACGGTTGCACCGATCTCCCGGAATTTTGCACAAACCATCTGCGCATCTGCTTCGCTGACAGCTTCCACTAACTGTACGGGGGAATTACCTACTTCTTCTCCGAGCGATCCGATATTATTCAAATGATCCTCATCAAGTACTTCGAGTGCTTTCATCAAATCCCGGAGCTTGATGTTTTTCGGCATATAAATCAAAATGACATCATACAAGTTTACTCCTGTCGGTGCCGGGGAAAAACCATTTGCTTGTTGCGGCTGCGGAGCATACGGTGCCTGGGGAATTTCCAATCGGTTATAAGCACTGCGGCAGTATATCCCGATTCCCAATTTGCATAGGGCAAGCACTATGATGCAATACGGACCAAAACCAATCGCGGCAGAAACGCCGTCCACTTCATTGTAAACCCAGATATATATAATTACAGCCAAAACGGTGCTACCTATGCCGAGTTGCAAATATTCGCTTTTCATGTTTCCGTACTTTTTGTTCGACGATAAAGCTTTTATTCCGGTGATAAAACCGACAAGAATGTCAACGACCAGGAGACCAAGAAACGTTGAAAACAAGCCGACCTTCCAACTGTCATTGATTCCCCAGCCCTTAAATGATTCGATAATGAGATCATACCCCGACAAGGTTCCGAGCATGCCTAAATCCACAAACGGCATAAAAAAGCAGAGGAGAAAGAGTCCGGAAATCAGAGCGGTTATACCGCCGCAGACGCGGCAGGTCTCTTTCCATTTTGGTAGCGTTCTTTTGTTTAAATAATTTGCTTGTAATTGCCTTGCACAGTATGGGCAAAATTTCAGGAGCGCCCCTTGCGGCAATTCATGGTGACAGTGAGGGCATTGCATAGAAAATTCCTCCAATTTTAATTATATTATCAGAAAAGTCGATAGATTTTTGTTTTGATCCCCTTTGGGGTGCCGCCGCACAATTTTTTGCATCATTGTGCGAGGCGCCCCGAGAGACTTGGTTTAATGCAGCTCTACGTTCCAGTTGGACAGATACCGCATCAGGCGGGTAACATCCTTAGCATTGACGACGCCGTCATCGTTTACATCCAGCGCGCTTTGGTTGACATCCACATCCCAGCCGGACAGATACCGCATCAATCTGGTTGTGTCCTTGGCGTTGACTACGCCGTCGCTGTTAATGTCGCCGGGCACATAGGAAATCATCGAAATGGTGCCGTTTTGGCAAGCGAAGCCGACATTTTCTTCCTGCTTGTCGAAAATGTCCTCTTGGTCGTAGGTAACCGTGACGGTTGTGCTTGCGGATGCCGTATCGGCAACCGTGAAGGTCAGGGTTGCAAACAAGCCGTCCTGCGTGTAATCCTCAAGTCCGTTTGCCCAGTACAGGATAAATTCGCCGTTGACGGCACCAATATCCTCCGGCAATGTGCTTTCTCCGCCCATCTGTTCATTGTACAAAACATTGGTCAGAGTCAGAACCGAGCTGTCGTAGGTAACCTTCAATCGCATGGAAGTAATACCGGAATTGTTTTTCAAATTGACCTTTACGGAAATTGTTTTGCCAATAACGGCATTCTTGCTGTCAACCACAATGGTCGGGGTGGTTTCATCGGCTTCAATCGGATCGATCGTTTCCTCTTTCTCCGCGCCGCAGTCTTGGCAAACAAACTTTCGGACGCCTTCGCTTACATAGGTCGGTTCCAACGTGACCGTGCCGTTGTCCCAGTTGTGAGATGCCGTTTCCTTGTCACCGCATTCGCAGATGCGTTGATGCTGTGTATCGTCGAGCTTGGTCCATGCGCCGTAGGCGTGTTCCTCGGTCGGGTCGATAACCTCTGTTTCTGTTGCGCCGCAGGCGGAGCAGGTGTATGTCATGGTGCCTGCTGTGGTGTGGGTCGGATCCAGTGTGACCGTGCCCTTGTCCCACTTGTGCGCTTCATATTCCACCTCGCCGCATTCGCAGGTGCGGCTGTGTTGCGTTTCGTTGTATTTTGCCCATGCGCCGTAGGTGTGTGTGGGAATCGGATCGATGGAATCGGTCTTGGTTGCACCGCACGCTGTGCAGGTTAATTGCTTTTCGCCGGCAGTTGTGTGCGTAGCGGGGGTGATTACGTCGACCTTGTCCCAAGTGTGGTCTTGCGTGATGGTATCGCCGCAAGCACAGGTTTTTTGATGTTGCGTTTCGTTCAGTTTTTGCCATGATGCGTCGTAGGTGTGTCCTTCGATTGGTTTGACGACTTCGGTCTTGGTTGCACCGCAGCCATCCTCCAAGCAGGTAAATGTTTTGCTACCCGTTGAGGTGTGCGTGGGTTCAAGTGTAACGGTACCGGCGTCCCAATCATGCTCGAAGCCTTTCTTGGTCAATACCGTGATTGGATAGGACACATTCATATTCGGGTCGTCAAATTTCGCATTATAGGTAATGGTTACGGTGCATTCGCCGACCTTGTGCATAGATTGCGACAGGCTGTAGGTCAGATTGTTCTTGACCTCGGCAACTTTGCCGGATTTGTAGGTTGCATAGATAACCAGTCCGGTGGTATCCAGTTCATCGCCCTGATAATACAGTGTTTTGTATTCACCGTCCGCGCTCTTGATGACAATCTTTTCTACAACATC
>CAZMAZ010000105.1:0-6359 GCA_964564255.1 uncultured Clostridium sp.
ACAGCCTGTATATTATACCACATCGCCACAGGCTTGTCAAGGGGGTTTTGAAAAAAAAAATCAAAAAATAATCAACAAATGTACTACGCCATATCAGACACTTTTTCGGCATATTGTGCACGACATTCGTTTTTGCCTTCAAAACACCCTTGAAACGCCTTTAAAACGCCTTTAATAAGCTCTTGCAAACCGCGTCGGAGCGTCTTTTCGTATTTGTCATCAACCGAAATCGCCCCAAAACGCCTCTGTGGCAGTTATCACTCCCACAGAGGCGTTTAATCTTGACTGACAATTTTCTATTATGCCGCCGTTCTACACATGCCGTATAAGCAGAGACGCCCTTTATGCCTTGAGCATGTCCCGCACAACCGTCTCGGCAACGCCAAATGCTTCTTCTGTTTTCTGCGCATCTTTGCCACCCGCCATGGCGCTGTCGGGTCGTCCGCCGCCTTTGCCGCCCATCACGGCAGCAACTGCGCCAACCAGTTTACCCGCATGCACACCGCTCGCAAGCGCATCCTTGCCGGCGACAGCAAGCAAAGTAACCTTGTCGGATGAAGGCAACGCCAAAACCGCAACCATATCCGCATAATCGGATTTAATGCGGTCTGCCAACGCGCGCGCCGCGTCGAGTTGCATGTCAATTTTGGCACACAACAATCGAACGCCGCCGACTTTTTTCGCATCTGCAAGAAGCGCTGTCAATTGCTCTGCCGCAAGTTTGGCATTCAACATCTCAATTTCCTTTTTCGCAGCAGAAAGATCGCTTTGCAATTGCGCCGCTCTCTTGGCAATATCTGCACTGTTTTGCACCTTCAATTCTTTCGCCGCCGCGTGAATCAAAGTATCTTTTTCTTGCAATTGCGCAAGAACACCGGTTCCGGTCACGCACTCAATACGGCGAACTCCTGCCGCAACGGAAGTTTCGCTTACAATATGGAAAAGCCCAATATTTGCCGTATTGGAAACATGTGTTCCCCCGCAAAATTCGGAAGAAACAGTCCCCATCTTAACCACACGGACAATCTTTCCGTATTTTTCGCCGAAAAGCATCATCGCGCCCATCTTTTTCGCCTCATCAATATCCGTCACAACGGTTTCGACCGAAATGCCAGACAGCACATATCCGTTCACCAGCCGCTCAACTTTTTCCAGCTCCTCCGATGTCAACGCGGCAAAATGCGTAAAATCAAACCGCCCTCTGCCTTCATCCACGTAAGAGCCCGCTTGTTCCACATGGGTTCCGAAAACTTGGCGCAATGCCGCCTGCAGCAAATGCAACGCCGAGTGATTCCGACGAATTGCTTCTCTGCGCTCGACATTCACCGCGGCAGAAACCGTATCGCCGACGTGAACAACACCGCTTTGCAATCTGCAAAAATGCAAATATACGCCGTCTGCTTTTTTGGTATCCGTAACAATTGCTTCCATATTATCATTGGAAATCAATCCGGTATCTCCGACCTGTCCGCCGCTTTCCCCGTAAAAAGGTGTTGCATCCAAAACCAACGTGAATTCGCCTTCCCCGATTTCTTCCACCGACATTTCGTCGGCAAGAATACCGATAACACGCGCGGAAGCCTGCGCATTTTCATAACCGACAAAAGAGGTTGCCGGCAATGCGGAAAGCAAATCTTTGGTCATATCCGTCCATCCGCTGATATTGCCCCTTGCTTCCCTTGCGCGCACACGCTGTTCGGTCATCAAAGCCGTGAACCGCTCGTCGTCAATAGTCAATCCGTGCTCCGCCGCGATTTCGCGTGTTAAATCAATGGGGAAACCAAAGGTGTCGTATAGCTTGAACGCATCTTCGCCGGAAATCTGCTTGTTCCCTTTTTGCTCGCAGTGTGCAATCACGCCCGAAAGAATCGAAAGTCCCGCATCTATGGTTGCATCAAATCGCTGCTCTTCAAGCGAGAGAACCTTCAAAATGTAAGATTGCTTGTCCGCAAGCTCAGGATAAGCGCCTTTGTTTTCGCCCATGGCAACCTCACACAGCTCGCAAAGGAAGGGACGGTTAATCCCGAGCAGTTTTCCGTGCCGGCAGGCACGGCGAATAATGCGGCGGAGAACATAGCCTCTGCCTTCATTGGACGGAATGACCCCGTCGCAAATCATAAACATGGCACTCTTGATGTGGTCGGTGCAAACACGAATAGAAATATCATCCTCCGCCTGCGCTCCGTAGGTCTTTCCGGCAATTTCGCAAACACAATCCAAAATACGGCGATTGGTATCTACCAGGAACATGTTGTCTACCCCTTGCATAACACACGCAAGGCGCTCGAGTCCCATACCGGTATCAATATTTTTTTGTACCAATTCCGTATAATTTCCGTTGCCGTCATTATTGAATTGCGAAAAAACATTGTTCCAAATTTCCATATAGCGATCGCAATCGCATCCCGGGCGGCAATCGGGACTGCCGCAACCGTATTTTTCGCCGCGATCAAAATAGATTTCGGAGCAAGGACCACACGGACCGGAGCCGTGCTCCCAAAAGTTATCCGCTTTGCCGAGACGTGTAATGCGCTCTGCGGGAACGCCGACCTGCTTTGTCCAAATATCGAATGCTTCTTCATCGTTTTCATAAATCGAGGGCCAGAGCCGCTCGGCGGGAATTTCCAATGTTTCGGTTAAAAATTTCCATGCCCAAGTAATTGCTTCTTGCTTGAAGTAATCGCCGAAAGAAAAGTTACCGAGCATTTCAAAAAAGGTTCCGTGACGAGCCGTATGTCCCACGCGATCAAGGTCGGGTGTACGGATACATTTTTGGCAGGTCGTTACGCGGTGCCGCGGCGGTTCCTCTTCCCCCGTAAAATATTTCTTCATGGGAGCCATTCCCGAATTGATCAGCAACAGTGATTTATCATTGTGCGGAATCAAAGGAAACGACGGTAAGCGCAAATGTCCTTTGGATTCAAAAAACGAAAGATAACTCTCCCGCAAATCGTTAAGTGATGTCCATTTCATATGATCAATATCCTTTCAAATACAAAATTTGCAATTCCGTTTCATCCTACTATTATACACGCAAGCATGTTTTTTGTCAAGAGGTAAAACCATTGTACCGACAGATTTCTCCCCGTTTTTTTCACTTTTTCGCTTTTGACGGCGCGCGTGACTTTTTCTTGCGCACAGAAAAGCCAAAGGTTCCAAGCCGTTTCCCAAGCGCGTAGTATTCTCCGTGTGCAAAAGCGGCGAGATGCGCCCGATCAAGACACAGCTTCCCGCTTGCATCAATCAATTTCTCGTCAACACGCACTGCCACAATGTCGGCAAGGAACATATCGTGCGACCCCAGCGGTATTATCTGCGTCACGCGACATTCCAACGCAAGCGGGCTTTCCGCAATTGTTGGGCAGGACAAACATGCGGATTTTTCTCGCGTCAGCCCGCATGCGGCAAACTTATCGACTTTTGCGCCCGTATAGGTCCCACACCAATCCGCCGCACGAACAAGCTGTTCGTTTGTCAGGTTAATCACAAACTCACCGCTTTGCTGAATCAGATGGTACGAATGGCGACGTTTTCGCACCGAAATATATGTTTTCGGTGGAATTGTGTTAATAATACCTGTCCAAGCAACGGTCAAAATATTGCTTTCTTTTTCGGTCCCGCAGCTAACCATAACTGCCGGTAACGGCGCCAAAAGCGCCCCGCCGCGCCACTCAATCTTTGCCATATTTCCTTCCTCCTTTTGATAACCGACTTTGGAAAGACTCCGTTTTTCTTTTTTTCGTAAAGCAATGCTGCCCGACATCCATCGGATCTCGGGCAGTCATATCATGGTAAGTATCGCTGTTACTGGAGAAGCGTTGCCCCCTCCGGCAATTCAGCCAACAAATCAAAATGCTGTAGTGTAAATGCAGAACCCTGCATAGAGGCGGCATCTCCGCTAAGCGTAATATACTTGGCATATCCGTTCAGCCAGCCCTTGGTGTTTTTGAGATCAATATAAACCGTATGCACCTGACCATCGCCCGACAACAGGCACTCTTTTTTCGCCTCTTTGACAGAGCCCGACCCGATTTTTGCCGCACAATAAGTGAGATCAATCGTGCAATCACTGTTCGCACAGTATGTAATTGCCAAATACCGGAATCTGCTTGCAATCGGACGAGGAGAACATTTACTGTAATCAATCTTCAAAACGGGATTCTCTCCCGACGCGGTCAATACCGTTCCCTGTTCGCTCGTCGCGGTGGTCAAATCGGTCAAGGAAATTGCTTCGGAACTCATCAAATCGGCAACTTCCTGTGCGTCCGTAAAGTCTGTCTCAAACATTACCGCCTGTTCCACATACGAATCGCTTCCGCTTGTTGTATACCGATAATTATATCTGCCGATCGGCGCAACATCTCCGTTTGTATACCATTGCATAATATCGCCGTCTTCTTGCGTATTATCTGTCCACTTGAAATCAAGGGAGAAATCGTACCCCTCAATACCGAGAGCGGATTTCGGAATTTTTACAGTCAGAACATTTCCTTTAACGCTGTATTCAATTTCGCACACCTGCTCGGTTTCATAACCGTTTCCGGTGAAACGCTCCAAAACCGTTTTGCTGTCACTTGTCGGCGAGGTACGGTTTACAATATACTCGTACTCTTCCCAATTTGCGGTTCCGCCCGATTCCGTATCCAAATACAATCGCATCCAATAGGCATCCGTGTACGGAGACAAATCCTCCACCGTCCGCACCATGAAATACAGATTTTCATAATCTCGCGCAACCTTGGCATCATAAATGTCGTTTCTTGCGGTTTCGTTGGTGTAATGAAATGCCTTTTGCGTATCGGGATCAATATAGCCGTCAAAATCTCGATTTGTCATGCCGTAATAGTCATTGTAGGTCGGCGTAACATTCGCCCACTGTCCATATCCGCCGTTAACGTCAATCAATTTGGCAGACGATGCCGCGGGAATTGCCTCCGCACCCTTGAAGCGACGAATATTGGAAATCAATTGATAATAATAATTATCCTTGAGTTGTCCCTTCGAAGGCTCGCAGTCACGACTGTAAACATCGTTGTACTGGTCAACAAACGCCTTCTTAAAAGAGGTCCCCGGCCATTCGTACAATTTCATTGCGACCCATTCGTTCCATCCGGTTACAAAAACGATTTCGGGATCTGCCAAAAGCGCATTATCCCATTGCTCTTGGAAATGCGCACCGTACAAAACGGCATTGGGACGTGTATCGATGCCCTGCGTTGTGTAGGTTCTGCCGGTAATATTTTTATGGTTCATCGGCGCGATACTACCGGTTGCATAGCTGTAATTTACCGCAACACCGACCGTCATCTGTTCCAAGGTCTTTTTATCGCTCTTGTAATAAAGCGCCTGTGGGAAAGCGGAAAGCCATCCCCATTGCTTGGATCCGGGATTTGATTGGACATCGTTATATCCCGCAACATTGGCACGGAAGGTAAAGAAACTGCGAATTGTTGCGTCCGATACGCCGGAAGAGTAACCCATAATCATAGGTTTCCCGTCCATCATGTACCAAAGATCCTGATAGAGCCCTTTTTCATAAATGGATTGGTAAAGCACCTTCATCTGGTTGTTTGTCCCATCGGTTACACCGAACGGGAGCACAAAAGAAATCTGCGGCACGTCCACGCCTTGCGCTTTTGCTTCGCTGAAAACCTTGAACACAGTTAAGGCGGTTTCCAACCAGGTATAGGATCCGTTTGTATTATCGAAAAAGATGACATCCACACCCGCAGAGGCAAGCATTTCCGCTTGCTTCCGAATCACCCATTCGTCCAATCCGGAATAATATCCCCAAATCGGCTCATTCCAAAAATGGTATCCGTTCGCATTGGAGGTCGAAGTCTTCCAAAGATAGGCTTCCCCTTCCTCTTCGTTGTCAAATGCATCCAAAATTTCTTGTACGTTGTACGCTCTTTGTTGTTTATAGAATTCTCCGTGCCACGTCCAGTAAAACAACGCAACCGTTTTGTCCTCACGCAAATCGCCCACTTCCGTATTGGTCGGCAATTCACGTCCTATATCGTCAACCCCAACCCATTGTGACGGGTTTACGGTGTGTTCTTCCGAAAGATTCACCTTGCTGTTATCAAGTGCGGGATCATACGTTTCCCATTCAAGATCCGGCAACGCTGTCGTTGTCTCCTCATCGGCTGTCGTTTGCTCATTGGTTGTCTCTTCTTCTCTGCCCGCGGTTGTATCTTCCGTATTTTCGTCCTCGGTTTCGTCTCCTTCGCCGCCGACCGTACAAGCAACCACGCAGAGAATCAATGCAAGCAATATTGCAAGCATAGCAAAGAATCTGATTCTTTTCATATCGGTATCCCTCGTTATTTCTTTTTCCGGCTGTCCCGGTTTCTTTT
>CAZMAZ010000106.1:0-6180 GCA_964564255.1 uncultured Clostridium sp.
CCCTTGGCACGAGTTATGGCAACATATAATTTATTTCTGGTTGGAGGTGGCAATTCACATAGCTTTCTGGCTGCAAATTTCGCTGCTGTAGTCTTATTTAACATTACGCAGACATCTGTATAACAGTCTTCGCCTTTGGTTTCTCCCCAGTTTTTATGGTGCTGACCGTATTTACGACCATTCTGATAATGCAGTTTTATAATTGAAGCATCTCCCAAAATATGTGCAGTATACACAGGGTCAGATAGAAAATAAATTGAACTATCATCGTCCGCCGTGCGGTTCGAGGAAATGTCTATACCAAGTGTGTTTTTGATATACTCACATACACTTTTACTGCATCGCCAACTACGGGTAAGCGTTGTGTCATCACATACAAAACCCTTGGCTGTGAACCTGGCAATATATGCAACTTTATCGTCAAATAATCCTTTGTTGACATTGCCATCCCGGCTGGTATCGAATGTATGCTGATAGAAGTCTCCAACATACAGCATATTCACATTTGCTGACATCAGCTGCGCCAGAAATGAAAAGTCTCTTCCCGCAATATCCTGTATTTCATCAATAATGAATTCATCAAAATACTTCTCGATGCGGCTTTTGATGTCAGCAACTACATTCATCTTTTCCAGGAAAAAAGATAAACGGTTGCTATAGAAATATCCTCCGGGAGATAGGTAGTATTTGAGGTCAGTCTGTTTAACAAATCTGTCAGGATTGTTTTCAAACACAACCCCCTTTGCTTTCACCTTATCCGCAAGAAATGGCTTATAACAAAAACCATACAAAAAAGAGAAAAAGGTCATCAATGTTACATTTTCAGGCCACTTTCCATCAAACTTCTGGCTGATTTTTGATGTAAGGTTATCAAAGTTTCCGTTTGTATATGTAACAATCAGTGAACGCTTCGTAGCCGATAATTGATTAACGATATGTGTGGTTTTTCCTGCACCAGCAACTGCAAACATCACTCTCTTATCCATTCAATAGCCTCCTTAATGTAGGAAGGAACGGAAATTGGCGAATCCTGAGACAAGAGCGCATAGGCACTTTCGGTTTTGTTCGTCAGCATATGAGTCAGTGGATTCGCACCAAAGAGGTGATTACATAATGTCTGATTGATTCCATAAAGTACAACTTCAAATGTGTTTTTTGTTTCGTCTGTATCGTAGCAGATTCTAATGTTTGGCTCGGCGGCAAAAGCGGCATATTTATCTACACAATGGCTTTGCACATCTCCATCATTATCCGTTACAACAGCAACCCTTGCGCCAGTGAATGTAGCAATTTCAAGATATCTCTTAAAGCTGAGACCACGGACATCTAAAATATGGACCCCATCGTCTTCCGGCGTACAACCCGCTATAGTTTGATAGAACTTTTCAAAAAGCATATATTCCGAAGGTCCCTCGACCAGAATTAGCTTGCGGGAAAGTGAAAATTCAATAATGTTTGCGGGAGGTGCCTTCATGAAATATTTTGCAGTTTCAGAACTTAGCGTAGAAAGCATTGTGGGGCAAGTAGATTCTCCCTCTTGGAGAATGAGCAGATTTTTTAATTCCAAACGTGTACTGATTAAACTATTATGCGTTGTGATAAATATTTGACCATTTTGCGTACTTTCAACACGATGTACTAATTTTCGTAAATTAACATGACTTAAATGATTTTCAGGCTCTTCTATAAGTATTACATCAACATCAGCACCAGAGTGTTCCAGTGCGAAATCCGTTTTAATAAACACCTGCTTTCCTGTGCCTTTGCTATCAATGCCAACTTGCCCTTCGTAAATCATTAAGTCATTTTCAAACCCCTGCGATGTGCCAGTGCGTAGGCCGAATGCATAGTTTTTGTCGACTGGAACGCGACTGTTCAGTGCGACCAGATTGTCCGTACAAAAGCGATTACGCATCTGCCTATACTGGCTCTTATGAACCGCTCTCTCCTTGATATCAGACTCGGTATATTGGATATACATTCGTTTGATAAAATCGTTTGTTGCATAATCAGAACTCATATTTGTGCTGTCAATCAACACACTTCGTATTTTTTTCTTATATCCACTATATCCTTCGTCAGCAAATGTTGAAAAACGAATCGAGTAGTAATCATATGGAAAATAGTCAGTTGATACTTGCAAAGATTCCGTTATTTCAGTTCTGTAGTCAGGATTTGGCTCACAGACCAACCTGATTCCGTCGCATATTATTCCTGCCGTGTTATTTCTTCCATTCACAGTGTGATCAAAGTCACCCAATAAATAAAGTTCTATCATCAGCTTTGGGAGATTCTCGAATTGCCGCACTCCGGCGTTAAATTGATGGACGGCCTCAATATTAAGTAGACGATCCAAGCCTATGTTTTCAACTCTACGAACATTTCCGCTCGTCACTAAGTCAATGGCTTCGAGAATACTGCTCTTTCCAACTTCGTTATCACCAACCAGGATATTAACCCTTTCGTTGGGCATTATTGTATAATCCTGAAATCTTTTGAAATTAAATAGCCTAATTTTTGAAATAACCACCGACATTTTATAGCACCTACTTCCATTGGAATGATGTTACATACCATTATAGTTGTCCCAACGCCAACGCAAGAAATCTTTGTTAATGAAGTCGGGAATAACAATCCTTGGCGGAATGGTTGCACCATAGTCCATACGGGCTCTTGTGGACAGCTCCACAACGCCATCAACGGAAATGCGAAGGTGACCAGCATCAAACAAAGTATGAATATCAGTACGCATGGCAAAACCATTGGCTACAGTATCTTCGCCGTTATACTTGAACGGTTTAATATGTGCTGCCTCCAAAATTTCCGGCATAGTGACATTGGTAATTACGCAGCGCTGACAGGCTTTGAGAACTTCTTTTCGGAATGCAGCTTGGTTTGGGCGTGTAGTGCGGAACGACTGCACTCTCTTCCTTTCCACTTCGGATGCCACTTCTGTACCTCTGATTGCAATAAGAGCCTGTGAGAGCGATTCGTCCTTAGCCTTAGTTTTAATCAGCTCCTGAATTTCTTCCAAAATCAAGGTGTTCAGATGGTATTTTTCGGTCAGTCGGTTATCCAGAAATGAACAATTCACATAGCCGTAATTATTCAGGAATAGCAAATATTCCCGAGCAATTCTCATGTCGTTGGCCCCCGGACAGCAGTCGGGCCATCCAATCAGGGTAATCTCACCCGCTCGGAACCAGATTATGAAATTAATGTAGTCCTGTAATTTAGCCTTTGCTCCAGAGAGTGGAATAATTATTTTGGTCAGTTCTTCTGTTGTGATATACCCCTGCCCCAAATCATTCAGTTCACATAGAATTTCCAGTAATAGGCGAAGAGGATGGAACATGATGCCATGATTAAGCCAACGGTTGCATTCATCTGCACTTTGCACATGAGGGTTGGGTAAATGGAATGTTTGAACCGTAATAGCAGCAAACTCAGTTTGCGAGATATCGTGATCGGCCACTCTCCTGCCGAAGTCTGTCAGTCTGATTTGCTCCGAACGATCACCAGGCTCAAGTAAACCCACTGCACGCCAATATTGTCCAGAATTACGAATAAGATTACGATCTCCTGTTCTGCGTGCCAAATCAACACCGATGTTTGTTCCCTTGATATCCTCAGATAGTTCAATCAGTTCATTTGCAAATTCCGGGGAACTGTATTTGACACCAGAGGACTCCAGCTTTCTCATACGGAACAGAACGCCGAGCAAGACAACTGGGTCATTGAGACCTTCCGTACACTGAAGGCTGGCCCACTTCCATTTGAAATCTGGAAAGGGTTTTGTTGGAATGTAATTCTTCGGCAGCATAGACTCACCTCTCTCTATATGCGTTAAACTGGGCGGCAACAGCACGACCTAACAATGGCGGGACAGCGTTGCCAATCTGACGGTAAACAGAAGAGTTATTTCCGCTGAATGCGAAATTCAACGGAAAACTCTGGATAGCAGCAAGTTCTCTGCAAGACATTCTGCGCTGTCCATTGGGATGAGGCAAAATAACCACGCCACCTCGATTATCACCTCTGGCGGTGACCGTAGGCGCCGGCAAATCGGGATTTAACTCCCGGTGACCGATATATCCGTTAATATTTAGCTTATATTTGGAGTATACATGGTTTGGAAGATCATTCGGAAGATCTGGGTCAGGGATGTCTGTCAGTGCCTGTGTGGCTGTAACCCAAGGCATTAAACCATTTGCTGCCTTACGATCGTGAGTAGCTGCGGGGAATTCATAAGCAAAATCCAAATCATTACGCACACCCACAATGATAACTCTCTGCCGCGTCTGAGGAACACCGTAGTCCGCAGCGTTCAGCACCTTAGATGTTACCTTATAACCAAGGTCAGTAAAATCCTGTAGAATCATCTGAAACACTTTTCCTTTTGCAAGGTTGGTCAGACCCTTGACATTTTCGGCCAAGAAAAACTTCGGCTTTTTGGCATCAATGATTCGGATTAGTTGCTTATACAAAGCGTTGCGCTCATCATCCTCATGGCGTTTGGTGTTTGCAACAGAGAAACCCTGGCAGGGAAATCCCCCGATAATAATATCACAGTCTGGAACATCATCCGCAGATACCTTTGCAATATCTTCACAGACCACATGGTCACCAATATTGTGGCGGTAGGTTTCAACAGCATCGCTATAGAGATCATTGGCCCAGATAATATCGTGGCCGGCCATTTTAAATCCAAGGTCCAAACCACCAGCGCCACTAAATAAAGATACTACTTTCATACTAATTCTTCCTTCTCTATACGCATAAGTTCTGCACCCAGCAACGCTGCAAACTTCACGGGAACGGCATTACCAATTTGTCTATAACACGAGTTCATCGTGCCGACAAAGTGGAATGTTTCAGGAAAGGTTTGCACGCTTGCACTTTCTCTGATGGAGAGACGCCTCTTCCCGTTATAGTGTGGAATTGCACACACACCGCCTTTTCCATTTCCTCTTGCAAGGACGGTCGGAGAAGGCTTATCTGGATTGGTTTGACGGTGGCCAGTGAAATTACGATATTCGACCTTATATGCAGAATAAGTATGATTGACCACATCATTTGCTGTATCCGGATCTGGGAAATGGTCGATGGCTTCCTTTATGGAAACCCAACGAGGCAACTCACCATTCTTTGCATGGGTATGCTGCGGGAAACGGAAAACTATTGTATCGCCCAGATCCTTCCGCTGCCCAATAATAATCACACGCTGCCGGGTTTGGGGGACTCCGTAGTTTGCCATATTAACAAGGGTTACAGAGGTAATATATCCTGCATCTTCAAAATCTGCCACGATCTGCTTGATTGCCTCACCTTTACCCAGGCTCAAAATGCCTTTAACGTTTTCTGCAATGAAGAACTTAGGCTGTTTAATTTTTATGGTGTTGTAGAAAAAACGGTACAGCTGATTGCGATCATCTTCCAGCGTTCTCATTCTGTTTGCGAGCGAAAAACCCTGGCACGGAAATCCGCCGACAACAACATCGGCATCAGGGAGTGTGGTAATATCGATATTCTTGATATCATCGCAAACGATGTGGTCACCGATATTTTCTCGATATGTAGCAACGGCATCCTTATCAATGTCATTGGCCCAGATTACAGTGTTGCCAGCTTGGATCAACCCCAAATCCAATCCACCGGCACCACTAAAGAGAGAGATAATTCTCATAATGTTCCCCTCCCTTTATACTGAGACTTCTTTCGTAACATCAAAGTCAATATTGTTGCTACGGCAATAGTCGTCAATTAATTTCATCGTTTTATATGTAGGTTTCGTTTTCCCAGATTCCCATCTGTTCACTGTGGCAAATGAAACACCAAGTTCTTTAGCAAAAGCTTCTTGACTCAAGAAACGCTGCTGACGGATTTGCTTTATCTTCTCAGCGAAAACCATGTTATACCTCCGACTTGCAAAGTTATAACATTATTATAGCACAACTATCTCGAAAAATCAATGAGTTTCGCAAAAGTTACCTCTTATGCTATCAACAATTGTTTTATAGTACTGTGGACGCATTTCAAGGTTCATTCTTGTGTAAATGTGTGTGTTAGATATTGGGCAACAATTAACTGTGTCTCATCCATCAGTGCATTGAACAAATGAACAAGGTGCGGTCACCGATGGTCAGTTCATAAACTTTTCTATAGGCTTTTTTCTGAAAA
>CAZMAZ010000107.1:0-6130 GCA_964564255.1 uncultured Clostridium sp.
TGTGTCATTCTGAGCGCAAACGCTGTCAAGCGTTCGCGAAGAATCTCTTTCATTCCACCCGCCGAGATTCTTCACGTTGCTTTGAATGACACGGCGGGGCGGCAGAGCCGTCTGCGGCGTCTCTCTTTAGGGTACCTCTAATAATTCAACGCGCGCTGAGCGGCAGAGAGATTTTTTGTCGGTTTAGACAAAAGGACGACCGCTGTAGCTTTGCTACAGCATGTAGCAGCGCTACTGCCGAGGAGTTTTGTGACAACCGACGGAAAAGATCTCGCCGAATCTGCGTGCGATGAATTTTTAGAGGTGCCCTTTACTTCCCCACGCAAAAGTGCGCAAAGATGGCGTCCACCACCTGCTCCGACACGCCGCGCTTGCCGTCCAGCTCCTCCAGGTCCGCCAAGGCGTATTCGATGCTTTGACAATAAAGCTCGGTCGGCGCGCCCGCATCAAGCAAGGCAATCGCTTCCCTAAGCCCCGCCGCACATCTGACCAGTGCACTGTGCTGTCGCTCTCTTGCAACCACGGCATGATTTTCAAAATCAATACTGCCCGAAATGCCGCTTTCTTGCAAATAACGCCGCCCTACCGCAAGGCGCAGGTCGTCCAATCCTTTTTGGTCGCGCGCGCTGATGGCATACACCTCTCCAAACGTCTGCTTGAGAGCACGCAAAGTCTCCGGGTTGATTCCGAGATCTGCTTTGTTTGCAATCGCGATTACATTCCCGCCGCACGGGCGCAACAAATCCATGACCGCGCACGCCTCCTCGCCAAGCGGCACCGAAGCATCGAAGACAGCGAAAACAAGCTCCGCCTCTTCCAGTGCACGGCGCGAACGCGCCACGCCAATCTGCTCTATCGGGTCCTCGGTTTCCCGCAGTCCCGCCGTGTCGCAGAGCTGCAATGTCACCTGCCCAAAGGGAACGGTACGAACCAACAGGTCTCGCGTTGTGCCCGGAATGTCGGTAACAATGGCGGCGTCTGCCCCCGCCATGGCGTTATACAGGGTGCTTTTGCCCGCATTGGTGGCGCCGCAAATAACGGTCTGCACACCCTCCATAATAGCGCGACCCGCCCGATAGGTATCGGCAAGGCGCTCGACCTCTTGCAAAACCTCGGTGAAAGCAGCACGCATTTCCCCGTCGCCGAGCTCGGCAAGATTTTCGTCCGGGTAGTCGATTTTGACATACACCGATGCCAGGGTCAGGGTCAGTCGGTCCCCAAGCGCCTTGACGGCACGGGAAAGCGTCCCGTCCAGTCCCGCACGGGCAAGACGGCGTTGGCTGTCGGTCTGTGCCTCCAGAAGTGACCCCAGCGCTTCGGCTTCGGACAATTGCAGCTTACCGTTGACAAAGGCACGGCGGGTAAATTCTCCCGCTTCCGCCTGCCGTGCCCCCGCGCAAAGCAGAGCCCCGAGCACCTCTTCGGTAATCAAAACGCCGCCGTGGCAGGTCAATTCTACGGTGTCTTCTCCGGTAAAGGAATGCGGCGCACGGTAAAACACGGCAATGCCGTCGTCAAGAAACGACCGCTCCCCGCGCACGTCGGTTTGGTATATTTTCCCGTAATATGCCCGTCGCGGCATGGGGTTTGTCAGCGGCAGGTTGTCCGCCCCGACAAAAACCCGACCGAGAACAGCGGTCGCCTCTGCGCCGCTGATGCGCAGCATGGCAACGCCGCCCTTCCCGCGCGGTGTCGATACGGCAGCAATGGTATCTCCCGTCATGGTTTTTCTCCTCCCCACCGGGGTGTTTTTAATCGACTGTAAAATTGCGTTTTACAATCGGCTACCCGGAGTGTTTTTGTTGATAGAAAGGCAAAAGCGAACTGCCGCACATTCCGACAGTTCGCTTCGTTTTGCCGTTATGATTCGAGATCGTCGTCCTCGTCGCTTTCAAATGTCGATGTCTCAACCGATGCAAGCTCTTCTGCCTTCTCGTCCTCTTCGGTCCAATACTTGGGCGCGGTACGCGGCTTCTTGTATCTGTTATTTCTGCGGGGCGCCTCGTCATAGGAAGAGTCGGTGACCGTGCCGTCCAGATAAATCACAATCTTGCGATTATCCTCGGACCCAATCGAATTGGTGGAAACACCGGGAATGCTTTGCACCTCGGAGTGAATGATGCGGCGCTCATACGGATTCATCGGCTCCAGCATAACGCTCTTCTTGTAGCGCAGAACCCGCTCCGACATCCGTCTTGCCAATCCGCGCAGTGCGGCGGCACGCTTGGCGCGATACCCTTCCGCGTCTATCGTGATGCGGACATAGTCCTTCTTGACGCCGTCCTGCTTGCGGTTGGCGGCAAGACTTGCCAGATACTGCAGGGCATCCAGCGTTTCGCCGTGGTACCCGATCAGGGTCCCCGCGCCTTCGCCGTCCAGGTTGATAACGCGCATATTTTCGCCGTCCGAATTGATGGTCTCACGTACACTCACATTCAGATTGAGCTCCATGTCCGCAATCAAATTCTTCAAAAAGGAAACCGCAATCTCTTCGCCGTTTTCTTCATAAACGGCACTGACCCGTGCGGGCTTTGCGCCAATTCCCAAAATTCCCTTCTTGGGCTCTTCCAGCACCGTGTATTCCACGCGATCGCTCTCGACCTCGCCGAGCTCTGCCAGTGCGTTTTGTTTTGCTTCTTCTACGGTTTTGCCAATGGCTTCTACTTGCTTTTTCATGCCTTTGTTCTCCTTAAAGTTCTTTTTTACCTGTCGGTTTCGGTATTGTTTTCCGGCTTGTCATCCTCTTTGAGGGAGATGCCGTCAATCATTTCTTCGCTCTTGCGCTTTTCGCGCTTGCTCTTTTTGTTTTGCGCACCCGACGCATTTTGCTCATTTGGTTCGTTTTGTCCGCTTTGTTCGGCAGAGGGTGCCGCTTCCGGCTCCTCTTCGCGATACGCCTCGCGTCTTCTTGCCTTGGCACCCGACGGCGGCAGATCGTCATCGTCGTCGTCAATGTGGTGGAGGGAACGCGGACGGTCGCCCGCGGGACGTGTACTGCCCGTGCCGTCGCCGCTCTTGCGCTTTGCGGGAGCCTTCCCCGCAAGGGCGCGCTCTGCCGCCTTATAATCCTCTTCGGTAAACTGCGGAAGCGGCATCACCTTTGCCAGTATCACGGTTTTGACCGTGCCGACAATGCTCTTGAAAATCCAGTAAATGCCGACAACGGCAGGAACGATAAAGGAAATCCAGACGCTCATCAGCGGCATGGTGTATTCCATCATTTTGTTAGAGCAGCCTGCACTCGGGTCGTCTGCAGCCGCCGGCTGGTAGGACAGCTTACGGGAAATCTTCATACTCAAGAAGTATACCGCAAAGGTCAGAACCGGGACAAGCAGGAGCAGGTTAAAGCTGTTAAAGCTGGGGGTCAGTCCGAAATTGAGTCCGCCTATCGAGAAATTCGGGACGTCCTTGCCAATCTTGGACAGCATGGAGGTCGATTCCACACAGGTGGTCGGGTTGTAGTACAAGAAATTGTCAAGTCCGCTCAGCTCGGACAGGTCAATCTGCGCAAGCATCTCAATGGTGCCGCGCGAGGAGGTCAGGGTTCCGCCGCAGCCGCCTGCCGCCTTTGCCGTCGTATAGAAGGTGGAAAGAACGGAGGACAGATTTGCGGAGCCGCCCAGCATATACTGAAGCGGGTCAACCACCACGTAATACAAAATATAGATAATCGGAAGCTGCAGCAAAAGCGGGAAACAACCGCTCAGCGGATTGAAATTCTCCTTTTGGTACAGTGCTTGCGTTTCTTCCTGAATTTTACGACGCGTCACTTCGTCGTTTCTGCCCTTGTATTTGTTGCGAATTGCCATTTCCTTGGGACGCAATTTCGCTTGGCGAATGCTGTTTTTCTGCTGTTTGATGCTAAAGGGCAACATCAAAAGCTCAATCACAATGGCAAAGTAGAGCAGTCCCACAATATAACTGCCAAATCCAATCGTGTTGGTCACCCAACGCAGTGCCACGCCGATATAGTACATGATACTGCCGATAAAGCCGCGCCCGGTGTCAATGTCAAGGCTTGCTTCCATGCCCTCCCGAATGCTTTCCATGTCGTATCCGTTCAGGTCCCGGTAGTTTTCTCTCTTCTCTACATTGAACATCTCCAATGCCTTTAAAACCACTGCCGCTTTTGCATTGACCATGGCTTCGGAGCCGCTGATTTTGCGCAAATCCTCGGCGGTTGCCGTGTCTTCCGCTCCCGTGTCTTCGGTCGCCGTATTCTCGGTCGCCGTATTCTCGGCATCCGCACCTGCGACATCCGCGCCTGCGGTATCCGTGTTTTCCTGTTTCGCCGGCTCTTCTTCGGGCTCCGGAATCAGGGGCGTTTTTCCCGCGGCATCGTCCTCACGTGAAGTCACGCCGGTCAAATCATACCCGAGATACGCCGCCGTAAAGATTTCCCGCAGGGTAAAGGGGGAAACGCTTGTGTCCGACGTGTTGTAAATCGTGGTCGCCAGCGCGTTGAGTTTGTCCCTCGACATACTGTTGTGTTCGTTGTAATTGCACCTGTCAATCGTTGTGGTCGTCGTTCCACCGCAGGAAACCAGTGCACTGCCCAGAATCACCAGCAGGGCAAATCCTGCCAAAAGGCGCAATCCGGCATTTTTCCATGCATTTTTTGTTATATGCTTCATTCCGTTTACCGTTTTCTCCTCACCATCTCATGGCGTGAGGAATCCTCTCGATTATACTTTTCCCGTTTTTCGGGCTTTCTTTTCGGGGCGTTTCCCCGTTTGAACCGTTTCGTCGGGGTCGGTATCTTTCCTGTCTTTTGTCATTGCTTTTTGTTTTTGCTATTCTTTACTTGTTTTTTTTCTTTTTGCTTTTCGGTTGGGTTTGCGGCTTCGCGCAGCTCCTCTTCAAACAGCTCCGCATATTCGGTGCGCAGGTAGGCGGCATACGCCTCCCGCTCGCGACGGGCGGACAGTCCTTTGAGCGGCACGGGATCGTACCCGCCCGCACAAAACGGATTGCACCGTGCAATGCGAGAAACGGTTAAAGCGGTTCCGACAAAGAAACCGCGCTTTTGGTATGCCTCGATGGCATACGCGGAGCAGCTCGGCTCAAATCGGCAGCAGGGACGGCGACGCAAGGGGGGAATCAGCTTTTGGTAAAGGCGAATCAGGAAAATGCAAATATACTTCACGGTTTCTCGCCGCCTCCGTGTTCGGGTAAAGCAGAGCTCCCCGCAGGCGCCGTGCTTTTCGCCTGATTGGCACGCGCGGTCGGCGGCTCGGGAGAGGTGGCAAGCATGGAAAGCTTGCGGAGCATGATGCGCAGATCGCGTTCGACCGCCCACGCCTTTTGCTCGGCAATTCCCTGGCGCGGTGAAAGGACAATCAAATAGCCGCGCCGTATGCCGTCCGTGCGGTCAACCGCACGGTATGCCTCGCGCAAAAGCCGTTTGATTCTGCTCCGCGTGACAGCCCCGCCCGCTTTTTTTGTCACAGACAGACCGACACGGTTGAGTAACTGCTTTTGCGGATTGGCTTTGCGCAACCGCTCTGCGGCATAATCGCGCAGTACATAAACCGTACTGTAGCGTCCGACCGCTCTTGCTCCCTTTCGGAAGGTTTTGAGATAGAGATGATTTTCATTGATTGCGTACAGCTTCATTCTCTGTTACCCATTTCCCTGTTTTGCTTGTTTCCCTTGTTTTTGCTTATTTTCCCGTAAAATCCCACCCTTTGGGGATTTTCACCCGCCCGACACGCAAAAACCCCCGATGCCGGAAAGCAGGTGCCATCGGCGTCATCGGCGGTTCTTGTAACCGGCAAGCGCGCGGTGCGATACCGGGATGCCACGGGTCCCTGTGGCGTTTCATTCTGTTGAGTTTTTAAATCAATACTCTCAGTAAGACAGTCTCTTTCTGCCCTTAGCGCGGCGTCTCTTAAGAACGTTTCTGCCGTCTGCGGTCTTCATTCTCTTTCTGAAGCCGTGTTCCTTCTGTCTCTGTCTTTTTTTGGGCTGGTAAGTTCTCAGCATGGTAGCACCTCCTTCTCTCTGGTTGGTTTTACACAATGACATTCCTTATTATACACGATTTTTATGGGCTTGTCAAGTGTTTTCCGAATTTTTTTCAAAAAAGTTGAAGCAAAGTTGGGAAAGGCAAACGAATTGCCCAAAAGCG
>CAZMAZ010000108.1:0-6123 GCA_964564255.1 uncultured Clostridium sp.
CAAGGCAATGCCGCATTTCGTGTGGCATTGCCTTGCTGTTTACTTTTTCGAAGAATCCGGGTCGTCTATGGTGACCGAAGCAAGCGGATTGGCATTCATGGCATTTTGCATGTTTCGGTCGCTGACATGTGTGTAAATTTGCGTTGTGTTGAGCTGCTCGTGTCCGAGAATGTCCTTCAAAACGCGAATATCCACCTCACCCGATTGATACATGAGCGTAGCGGCGGTGTGACGCAGCTTGTGCACCGAATAATGCTTGGCGCCCAGTCCCGCCATGTCCAAATATTTGTAGACCGTATATTGTACGGTTTTTACGCTGATGCGCTTGTCGCGGTTGCTCAAAAACAGCGCTTTGTCGGGGAGCTCCGCCGCACTGCCGCACAGACGCACCTCCTGCAAATAATCGGTCAGGGCAACGCGGCAGGCTTCATTCAGATAAATGATACGTTCCTTACTGCCTTTTCCGACTACGCGCAGGGAACGCAGCTCGCGGTCAAGGTCACTGAGACTGATTCCGACAAGCTCAGACAAACGCATACCGCAGTTGAGAAAGAGGGTAATCATGCAATAGTCGCGCAAGCGGGATTCGGATTCGGTATCGTTTTTGACGGCGTCAAGCAAGAGCTTGCATTCTTCCAGCGATAAAAATTTCGGCAAGGTTTTCTGTCGCTTCGGCGTTTCGATATTGATGGCGGGATTTTCCTTCAGAAGACTGCGTTTGTTGACCAAATATTTGTAAAAAACCTTGATAGAAGAGAGCTTGCGCGCCTTGGCAGACCAAAGATTTTTACGGACAGAGCCGGAATAAAGCAAAAATTCGTAGATGTCGGTTTGCTGTATGGCGGCAAGATAGGGAAGATCAATGCCTGTAATGTCAATGGTAAGAAACTCGTCCGAATCCGGGGAAATACCGCGGTCGCGGGCAAGCAGAAAGCGGAAAAAAGTACGAAGGTCCAAAAGATATTCGCCGACCGTCTTTTCCGAGCATCCCTGAATTGCGGATTTATAGGCGGCAAATTCCTGTACGATGGGCGGGAATTCGCTGATTTCAACTTCGTATGCCATGGCAGAGTATCACTCCTTTTACAAAATTTGCGCATTGCGTGAGCTTATCTGCATTTTATTATACACCAAAAAGGGCGTGAATGCAAGTTTTTTTCATTTTTTATTCTTTTTATTCTTTTTTTATTGACCAAAGTGTAAAATTTTTTTGTCTTCTGTTGCAATTTGTGCGGTTTGGTGTTATAATGGTGGGAGAAAAAGCAAGGAGGTTGCAAAAACATGCAGAATCAACAACCCGGTGAATGGAAACGCGATTACACAATAGAGGGGACCGAATCGGAGAAGCCTTCTCGGCATCCCGCCGTTGCGCGCTTTTTTCGTGAATATTCCTACGACGCCGTCCGTTTGTTTTTAAATCAGTTTGTTACGGCAATCTTCGGCTTGGTGTTAGCCCTTGCGGCAGGAATGGCGGGAGACAGTCAGAATTTCGGACTCATGGCGGCGACAAGCATCGGTGCTGTACTTTTTTATCTGTTTTTGACCTATACGACCGCATGGTCGGTGGGTTCACGCGACCGCCTGTCGGTGCAGTCGGGAAAGCGAAAGCTGAATCTGTTTTATCCGCTTTTTACCTCTCTGCTTGCCAATCTGATCAATTACATTGCGGTTTTGCTTTACGGCATCGGTATGCTTTGCGGTGCTGACAATTTGGCGGGCGTCGGCAAACTGGTGGGGTTGCTTTTACAGGGTATGTATGACGGATTGCTTTCGATTTGTGTGCCGATTGGCGGAGAATCGCGTCCTCTGCATGAGCTTTGGTGGATGTTTTTTATCACCACACTGCCGTCGGTGGCAATGACGCTGTTTGCCTACATGATGGGCTTGAAGGATAAGCATTTGACCGGCATGCTCAAGCCGCAAATGCCGCAGTCCGACCGCGAGGAAAAGGAAACAAAAAAGAAGAAATAAAACGGTTGACAGGGTATCGTTAAAAAAGAGAAAGCAGTCGATTGTAAAACGCAGTTTTACAATCGACTAAAAGAGAAAGAGAAGGGAGTGAATTTGCCGTGAAGATGAAACGGGTGATGACAGTTTTGGCAGTGTCGGCACTGTGCGTGCTGATTCTTTTCGGCGCGCTCTTTTCTTCGTTTGGACACAGTCATGTCGGCATGACCCATGCGTGTGACTGTATCCTTTGCCATGTGCTGTCGGTCGGCAAGCGCTTGCTTGACGCCGCATGCCTGGTTTTTTTGGTCGCGCTTGCGATTTGTGCGCTTCGGATTACGCGTGCACAGGCGGCGGCGCATACCACCGCTTGCTTGGCGGCTGTGACGCCCGTGCTTCTTGCCGATCAGATGAACGATTAAACCTATTGTTATAGGAACCGCTGATTGATTCGGCGGCACATTTTCGGCACATCTTTTTCCTCCTGCTTTTTATTGGGCAAAAAAATCTGTACCGAATCTGTACCACCTCATTAAATCGGTGTTTCCTATATTTTGCGGATGCTATTCCTTTGCATGCTCCATACAAAGGGAGGGGTCTGCTTTTTTGCATGCCGTTTTTTGGCAAAATCGTTTGCATCAGATTTGCATAAGAAAGGATACTACCGAAATGAGTTGTAACAAAAATCAGATAAAAAATACAAAAAAGATAAGAATGCGCACATGCGCCGTGGCGGTTGCATTGCTCTTCCTGCTTTCCGCGCTTGCGGGATGCGGAGAGGGAAAAACCGCCGAAAATCAAAAATTAACCGTGGTTTGCACCACTTTCCCGGGATATGACTGGGTGCGCACCGTAATATCGGGGGCGGAATCCGAGGTTCAACTGTATTATCTTGCCGACAGCGGTGTGGACCTGCACAATTATCAGCCGAGCGCCGAGGACCTTTTGCACATTGGGCAAAGTGACCTTTTAATCTGTGTCGGCGGGCAGTCCGAGACATGGCTTGACAGTGCACTTGAAAGGTTTCCCAAGGAGAATCGTACCGTGTTTTGCATGACAGAGCAGGTACAGCTGCGTGAGGAGGAGACGCCAGAGGGCGCGGAGCACGACCATGACCATGACCATGACGGTGAAGACCATGACCATGACGAGCACGATGCGCATGACGAAACGGAATATGACGAGCATGTCTGGTTATCACTCAGAAACGCACAAACCTTGGTAGGCGGGATTGCGGCATGTCTGGAAGAATATCTGCCGTCTTATAAAGAGCTGTTTGCAAGCAATGTCGCGCAGTATCAAGCCGATTTGCAAGCGCTGGACGACTCCTTTACCGAGACGGTGACGGGAGCCGCACGTAAAACCATTTTGGTTGCCGACCGTTATCCCTTCCGTTATTTGGCGGAGGATTACGGATTGACCGGCTATGCGGCATTTACCGGCTGTTCCGCCGAAACAGAAGCCTCCTTTGAAACGGTTGCTTTTTTGGTGGAAAAGACCAATCAGCTTTCGCTTCCGGTTATTTTGATAACCGATGCGTCCGACGGCTCCATTGCACGCACGGTGCGCGACGGCTCGGATGCGAAAAATCAGGAAATTTTGTCTCTCAGCTCTTGTCAGACCGTCAGTCGCGCGCAAATAGAGGCGGGCGTTACCTATCTTTCCATGATGCGGGAAAATTTGACCGTGCTTGCGCGTGCTTTGAACTGAAGGAGGCGTTTGGGAATGAACAAAACAGCTTTATTGACTTGCGAGGATTTGTCGGTCGGATATGACGGACATGCGGTTTCCTCCGGTATCGGATTTACGGTTTCGGAGGGGGACTACCTTTGTATTGTCGGGGAAAACGGGGCAGGGAAAAGCACGCTTTTGCGAACACTGCTCGGCTTGCAATCACCGCTTAGCGGGCAGATACGGTATCGGGAGGGCGATGCGCGCAGCGGTATCGGGTATCTGCCGCAACAGTCCGACCTTCAACGGGATTTCCCCGCATCGGTTACCGAGGTGGTGCTGTCGGGGTGCCTGAACCGATGCGGTCTGCGCCCCTTCTACACGCGCGCCGAGCGGCAATATGCGCGGCAGATCATGGAGCGATTGCGCATTGATCATCTTGCCCGCAGATGCTATCGCGAGCTGTCGGGCGGTCAGCAACAGCGCGTCTTGCTTGCGCGAGCACTTTGTGCGGCAGACCGTATGATTCTTTTGGACGAGCCGGTTTCGGGACTGGACCCCGAGGCGACACGTGAAATGTATGCTGTGATTGGAGAACTGAATCGCCGCGACCGTATGGCGGTGATTATGATTACGCATGATTTGACGCAACCGCTTGTCGATGCAACGCATATTTTGCATCTTGGCGCGACGCCTCTTTTCTGCGGAACGCGCGATGCCTATTTGCAGAGTGCGCTCGGCAGACGGTTTTGCGGAGAACCGGAGAGTGACGCCGAAGGAGGTGATCTGCGGTGAATGCATTTGAAAAATTGCTGTCTTATATGCAATATCCCTTTGTGCAGAACGCACTGATTGTGGGAACACTGATTGCCGTTTGTGCCGCTGTTTTGGGGGTAACCTTGGTTTTGCGTCGATATTCGTATATCGGAGACGGACTTTCGCATGTCTCCTTCGGCGCCATGGCAATTGCGGGGGTTATAGGACTGACCAACGACCTTTTGCTGATTATGCCCATCACCGTGGTGGTTGCGATTTTGTTGCTTTGCCCCGGTAAGAAGTCGAAAATCAAAGGGGATGCATCGGTTGCCATGATTTCGGTTGCTTCACTTGCGCTCGGGTATCTTTTGATTAACCGTTTCTCCTCTTCGGCAAATATTTCCGCCGATGTCTGCTCCTCTTTGTTCGGTGCCACTTCGATTCTGACACTCAGCACCCGTGACGTCTGGTTGTGCATCGGCATGTCGGTGTTGGTTTTTGTCTTGTTTATTCTGTTTTATCATAAAATATTTGCCGTTACCTTTGACGCCTCCTTTGCACAGGCAAGCGGTGTTCGGGCAAGGGTATATCATTTCTTGCTTGCGACCGTAACGGCAATTGTGATTTCGCTTTCCATGCGTCTGGTCGGATCGCTTTTGATTTCCGCGCTGATTATTTTCCCCGCACTCTCTGCCATGCGCTTGTTCCGTTCCTTTAAAAGCGTGGTGATTTGCTCGGCGGTGGTTTCGGTTGTCTGTGCGTTAATCGGCATTCTTTCCTCTATTTTGCTCGGCACCCCGGTCGGGTCCACCATTGTTGTCGCCAATGTTCTGGTCTTTCTGCTGTTTTCCGGCGTGCGGTTGCTTGTCAGACCCAAGGGCTGATTTCATATTTCAAACGATAAGGAGTATTTTTGTATGAAACATTTTTTATATCAAGCGGGAAAAGTAACCCTTCTTTGTCTGCTTTTGCTTTCTCTTCTTATGACGGCGATTGCCTGTGATTCCGAGGGCGGTGACAATACCGACGACGGAGGGAAAAGCGGTGATGCTTCGGTGATGCGGGAGCATTTTAATAACAATGAGTATATCTTATATATCAATGTTTTTGATAAGGAGGCCAATGCAAATTCCTTTGTGGGAAGCAAGTGGGAAAAGACAGGTACCTTTGCCGTAATCCATGACTGTTATAAGAATTGCGATCGCTATTATGTCTGGGGATATGCAGACCAAACCAAGTGCTGTGATTGGCAGTGGGAATTTGTTCCGTCCGACCCCGCATCTTTGCCCGAGCCGGGCAGTACCGTCACCGTGACCGGGACCTTTAACGGAGACGAAAGAGCACTGGACGGCTATTGGATGACCGACGCACAGGTCAAATTGATTTCCGCGTACAACGGGACCGAGGAAGACATGGACTTGACCGTGCTGAGCGCGACGCTTGCCCGTGTTCAGATTATCAATATCCTCAATTTTACGGATCAATTTGACGGAAAGACCATGCGCGTAAACGGCAGAGTGTACGATCCGCAGACACTGCAACACCCGTATTACGATGGCGCCTGGTGGTTGCCGCTTTCGGGTTCTTTGACACTGCCCGCGACAGGGACCAATGTGACCCTGATCGGTACCTTTCATGCCGCCGCCGGCGGTACATTGCAGGTAGACAGCCTTACCTAAAAAACAATACAAAAAACATTAGGGTACCTCTAATAATTCAGCGCGCGCTGGGTGGCAGAGAGATTTTTTG